>NZ_JTLD01000003.1 GCF_000798815.1 Alistipes sp. ZOR0009
CAATACTCATATCTCAATACTCATATCTCAATACTCATATCTCAATACTCATATCTCAATACTCATATCTCAATACCCATATCTCAATACCCATATCTCTTCTATTACCTTATTTCTTTTCCTTTGTTTTTTGTAGCAGATGTTCTCGTAGCTTATAAAGCATCTTTTGGATTTCATCCAGCTTATGTAGCAGCTGCTCATTCTCTTCTTCCGATAGGTATGCCAAGTCTTTACAAAGTAGCAGTAAAGTTTCAACCTCAAAAGAGGAACCGTTCGACATATCTATGAATCGCATAAAGTCATTAGGAGTACTTCTTCCTGCACCTTCGGCAATGTTAGCTTCAATCGAAACTGACGCTCTTCTCAGCTGATTTGTAATGCCAAAAACTTCCTCCTTAGGGAACTTTCTTGTGGTTGTGTAAATCTCCAAAACAAATGCATGGGATTTTTGCCAAACAACCAGCTCTTTAAAATTATGCATGAGATTATATTTTGGGTGTCACATAATGCGATATAGTTGTTGAGCAGAGTACAGAGTACAAGGTACAGAGTATTGAGTATAGAGTCTTGTGATGTGAGGTATGAGTACAAAGTACAGAGTGTAAGGTATTACGATGTGATATATGAATGCAAGGTACAAAGTATTGCGATTTACTCACTACCCACCACTCATTACTTTGTACTTATTTCTTTGTTCTCACTTCTCATTACCCACTTCTCTGTACTCATATCTCACTACTCTGTACTCATATCTCAAATCTCTACTTAAATCCAATTCTAAACTCGGTTATGCCATTTGCTTTTGTTTCTAGCGACATCTGATACTGATGGTTTAGCAAAATCTCTCGGATAAACATCAAACCAATACCCTGTCCGTTGGGCTTGGTGGAGAAGAAGGGCGTAAATAGCAAGCTCTGCTCCTCGGGGGCAATTCCCTTTCCATTATCCTCTACCGTTAGGGCTAACGGGTTGCTGGTAATCTTTACGACTATTTGTCCATCCCTTCCTATCGATTCCATGCTGTTTTTTACAATATTGATAAGCACCTGCTCCATTTGAATGATATCAGCATTGATGGTGGGAGCGGGAGTGGGTAGGTCTATTGTAAACTTGATGTTTCGCTTATGGCATTCGGCCTCTAGCGGCAGCCGTACCGCATCGATAAGCATCTGAAGCGACACCTCCTTACGCGCAGGGTCTGGAATCTTCACCACCTCCGAAAAGTTGGACATCAGGCGGCTTAGGTTGCTTCCCCGCTCGGTGGCTATGTCTATAACGTTGCAAAAATCTTCGCTGTAGGCTAGGTCAGACTGCCGGAGGTTATCGGCAAGCAGGTTAAGCATCGAGTTGGTTGCCCCAATAGCGTTGTTAACCTCGTGAGACATCACCCGTATCACCTTTTCGTAAGCCTTCTTTTCGGTACGTATTAGCTCGTGGGTTAGCTCCTCTACCAGAATAAACGGATGCTGAAATCCCCTGTCGATAAAGTAGGAGCGGGTGCACTTGTACACATGCAGCCCGCTTAGGCGGACAATCTTATGCTCGTTGGGCTTAAGCGTGGCCATTTCGGCCGCCAGCGGATGGTCTATTTCGGCCAGCAGCCTGCCAGTGGTCTCAGACCCCACAAAAAGGCGCTGGGCCGAGGGGTTTAGGCTGCTAATGCGCTGGTCGAAGTCGAGGGTAATAACCCCAAGCGGCGAGGCGTTGATAAGCAGATCTAAAAAGTAGTGCTGCTCGCGTACGCGTAGCCGCTCCTCCTTAAGCTGTCCCATCATCTTGTTGAATACCCCAATGAGCTTGTCGATGTCGGGCTGGCCGATGGCGGTAAGGCGCGAGCTGAAGTCCTGCTCCTTGATAAGGTCGCTACCGCTGGCTATGATGTTAATGGGCCGTATAATAAGGCGGTAGAAGTAGATTAGCCCCACAAAGAGCAGTATAAGTAGTAGCTGGGAGAGCAGCAGCATGCGCGGATTTTTCAAAAAACCGTATATCAGAACAACCGCAAGGGCAAGGTAGAAGGTGCCGGCAATTAGCCAAAAGCTATACTTTATTTTCATCGTATGCGCATAGTTTTTTACCCGGCTAATGTACAGATTTTAGCACGATAAGCTTATGCTGCTGCTCCCCAAAAGAAAGGTGTTGCTTGTAGTACCTGTTGGATATTTTTTGAGCAGCTGTTGGCAGCGTTTAGGGTGGAGGAATTGCTATTTAGCCGAAAATATGGAGCATTTAGCTTCTTAAATGGAACAAGTGACTTGTCATTTGTAGTAAATGACTATTTAAATGGAACAAGTGACTTGTCATTTGAAGTAAGTGACTATTCATCTGTAACAAGTGACTTGTCATCTGTAGCAAGTGACTATTCATTTGTAACAAGTGACATGTCATTTATAGTAAATGACTATTTAAATGAAACAAGTGACTATTCACTTATAGTAAATGACTATTCATTTATAACGAGTGACTATTCATTTACTCCATATTTAGGTTTAAGTGTTAACTGTGATGTGTTGTTAATGTGTTGATATATAGTGTTTGTGGTTTAAATAGAGTGTGGTATTTGATTTTTATTTTGAAATTGGGAAAAAAAGTAGCTAAAAAATAAACATTTATCCCTACCTCCATTGTTTACTATGTGTTGCTATTTCAATAACAGTAAATGCTGTTGTAGTAAATAGTTGGAATCTAGCATTTATTATTCATGTACGATAGTTCCAGCTGGTTTCTATTACAGCTAGTATTAATGCTCAAATATTTTTAACTATGAGCACTATTCAAATTGTTACTAACTATAAACAAGTACCAGATAGTAGCATGATACTACTGGTAGAGGGTATAGTACAACGTTTGACAGGTAACCCGTATTTTAATATTCCTCCCGAGAGGTTGGTAGTATTTAATACCTTAAAAGATGACTTTCAGGTAAACCTAGGTAAAAGTCAGGGTGGTTCTAAAGTTGATACCTTAAATAAAAACAGGTCTAAGCTTAATCTTGCCCTCTTTATGGAGGATTTAGCGTTAGATTTGAACATACAGGTAAAAGGCGATAGAGAAAAGTTGGCTACCACTGGTTTTACGTTGGTAAAGGAACCAGAGCGTCATAAGCAACCAGGAAAACCTACCGGTTTTGCTATTAGCTACGGCGTTAGCTCTGGAGAGGTGGTTCTTTCTGTTGATTCTTGTAGCGATTCTAAATTTTACCTTTTTTGTTATACGATAGATCCACCAGCAGAAGCTCACCCTTCTAACTGGAAATCTGTTGCATCAACTAGCCGTAAGGTGTTGGTAGAAGGGTTAACTAGAGGTGCTGAGTACCAGTTTTGTTGTGCGTACCAAGGTACCGATGGTAAACCTATTTATTGCGACCCGGTAAAGGTTCTAATGCTGTAAGCAAATAATTAAGTAAAATAGCAACACAACGTAAAAACCCCAACCGAAAGGTTGGGGTTTTTGGTTTTGATGATATATTAACACATTTGTATTTATTTATATATTTGGGTTGTTGTTGTATTGCACTTAAATATAGTTCCTATGCACGTACTAATTCTTACTCTAATTATTCTTTCCGTAATTCTATGGGGTTGGGCCCTTTACGATATCAATATATCAAGATTAAGAGGGGATAGGCTACAACCCTTATGGCTTATGCTTATTGTGGTATTCCCATCTATTGGTCCTTTAATTTACTTTAGGGTAAAGAGGAGCAGGAGATTCATAAGAGGCGATATACGTTGAAGTTAAGAATGGTTGCTTCTAGGCTCTAATGACATTCTATTCTTTGCATTAAAAAACCTAACAAATACTACGGATAAATGAAAAAACAAATTGCATTACTTGGGATTATTGCCACCCTGTTTGGGTGTGAGAAGGATGATACATCAGACTCCACACCTATCTTACAGAATTGTGCGGTAGAGTACTTAGATTTTAAGGATGAGATGCGCTACGGTGCGGTAAATGGCATTCTTATTCCTGCTGATTCGCGTACGCTAAACTTTGTAGTGGAGAAGGGGCGTTACGTGAAGGTACAGGGAGGTGTTGTTGCTATGGCTGCAGGCACTAGTTTTAGCTGGGCTTTCAATACAGGATGTTATGAAACGCTTACCTACGAAGGTAGTAGCGTTAAGGTGTTTTCCTCTTCGGAGCTAACCTTTTATGCAAAGGATAACCCTAAGAATCCTACCATATATAGCTTTGATTCTAAAGGTAGGCTTGATAAGGTAACGCAAAGAAATGGCAATACGGTAAGCTACCAGTATCAAGCAGACGTAGCGTTAGAAAAAGATGCCAGCGGAAATACCTTGCGTACGTTTTCCTTTAGCAATGGTAACCTTGTAAAGGTAGAAAAGCTGTGGAAGAATACAGAAGGGGTGGTAATCCAAAAAGAAGAGATGCTTTTTGAGGGATTTGACAGCCATCCTAATCCATTTAAGGGGAAGCATTATGTGCTAGGTGCTTTCTATAGGGCATTCTCGAATAGTAACTTTACAAAAAGAACGGTTAACACCTACATTTTACAAGATGGGGCATTGATAAAGAAAAGTACAGCAACAGAAACCGTTGAGATACGCTACGATGCCAAGGCAAATCCTTTACTTGGGGAATATAGGTAGTAATTATAGTCGCATATATTGTTTCTATTTCGATTATTGGCATATAAAAAGAGAGCCCACCAAGGTGAGCTCTCTTTTTTATTGCTAGTGATATTAAATGCTTAGGATGTTGAAGTTTCCATTATCCATAAAGTAAAGTAGCCCATTGCTAGAGTCTACCTCATAAATAACTTCTCTATTAGAGCTGAAATCTATTGTTTTAACCTCTTTCCCAGTTTGCTTGTCTACAACTACAAGGCTAATTGCAGTTTTGTTGTTGCTGTTGTCGCCTTTTAGGAAGTAGGCGTAGTTTTCGTTAGTACGAACTGCACGGCGCATTTTGTCGTTCGCTTTAAGTTTAGCGCGAAGGGCATCTTGCGCTAATGATGCTTCCTCAAAATTCTTAGCAGTTTGAGGGTCTACGAATAGACCTGATTCAGATTTTCTTCCATCAGCATAGGTTGTGGTTACTTGAGTACCAAGTATGCCAGAGGCAATGCTTGCAGTAAGCAACCCTGCTCTTTTTAGTCTACTGCCTTGAAGCTGCTCGTAAGTTTTGTGCTCAACAACAGTTCCATCTTTTTTGATGAAAATATATTCCTTTTGTCCGTAAATGAAATAGCCATCTGCTTTAATATCGCATCCTACAATTTCTTTAGGCTCTTTAATCTTTATATCAGCTGCTTTAGGTTTTTTGTTTTGGTTGTCAGGATCAAGTAGGTAGATATGTTTTTTTCCAATAACTACAATTTTCCCATTGGCATCATCAAAAGTTAGCCTATCGTTTTCGTTGAATAGGAAACCCCATTTGCGATCACCAGATGCTTTATCGTAAACGTTCAAGTTTTTGGGAGTAATGGCCACGTTGGTGTTTTTATACTCTTTTCTAAGGATATCAAACTCCTCTTTGTCATCTACGTCTTCCATTTCAACAGGCTTCTTCCATGCCTTCTTACCGCTCTTAAGATCAACGGCCATTATCTTATTTCCAAATTGAACTTCTAGACCATCACCGATAAGGGAGATTGTTCTAATATTATCTGCTTCGTAATCTCTTTTCCAAACCTTCTTCCCTGTTTGGATATCGTAAAGGTTTACGCTGTTTTTATTGGCAAAGGCAATTTGGTTGTCATCTAGGAATTTGTGCAGCTTGTAGTCTCCTTCTAGCTCAATTGGTTCTGCCCATATGTTTTTCCCAGTTTCTGCGTTAATAGCAATAATCTTCTTGCTGAATGGCTTTGGACCGCTAAGCGACATTAGGTTAGATGCTGCAGAACGCTTTTCAACTACAAGAATGGTTGATTGATTAGGCGTGGTGAAAAAAGTGCCAGGGTTACAATCATTTTCCCATATAATGCTGCCATTCGTGGCATTTAAAAGCGCTAGCTTACCATTGTTGTTGTAAATAACGTTTCCTGAAGCGGTAGCTGCTGGTTTGAATAGGTTAACAGAAAGGACGTCCCATCCATTAGCTTTGCTAACAAATTTCAGCGCATCTTTTGTTAGGTTGGCATCAGCAAGCTTTGTGCTCCATAGAAGGTTGTCAGTTGATAGATCTACTGCATGTAAAACCTCAGATCCATCCTCTGCTTTTACCTTAATTAGCACGATGTTTAATTCAGGGATAATGTCGTTTGACAGTACAGACTTATAAGGCTGGTTGCTTTCTCCAAGAATTACTTTACCAGTGCTGATGTCGATTAAGTTCCCGCAGATAGATGCAAACTGCGAGTAAGGTATTTCAGAATACTCAGCAAGATCTAACCCTTTGGTCATATCGTCAGAAGCAGTAAGAGAGCTGGCTGTTCTAGCAGCCTGTAATGCAGCTACCTTTTCTGATTTTTTGATAGACCAAGCAACAGAGTTGTCGCTACTGTTAATTCCATAGTAGTATGCCGACGTTTCTACCACTGGAGTTTGTGTAAAGTTGTGAAAGTAGATCGATTTTGGATTTCCTTCAATCGGAGTTTTCCATCTAACATCAACTTGTGCATAGGCTTCTCCAAGAAAAAGCATTGCAACGATTACGAGTGATTTTTTCATATAATAATTAGGTAAAAATAAGTCGGATACTATAATGTTGCTGCAAAGGTAGCAAATTGGGAGATTCCTGAAAATTTCAATATTTAATGTATGTTTAAGTCTTTTCGTGCAGCGTTAGCGTCATTATCTCGAATGCTTAATAAAAATATGGAAGAATCTTACGGCCGTAATAGATTGAAGAAACTTGAGCAGGTAATTGTTGAATTTCAGGACCAGCTTTTTAGGTTTGCCTTCTTTAGAACAGGAAACTTACCCGATGCTCAGGATATTGTTCAGGATGTATTTATTAAACTGTATAACGACACTGCTTATCTGGATAAGGTGGACAACCTGAAAGGATATCTTTATCGGAGTATCTCTAATGCTTGTATCGATTACAGCAGAAGGAAAAGTCGTAGAAGGTTTGATACGCTTGAATCAATTCCGAAAAGGCAAGAGGTGGGAGAGAATACTACTTCTGATAATCTGATGCTAATGGAGGAGTACAGCCGAATAGAAATGCTTCTAGATGGCTTACCTGAGGAGCAGTCTGAAATTGTAAGGTTGCGAGTTTTTGACGGGCTAAGCTTTGTGGAAATCGCGCAGCTGCAGGAGATTCCAGTTACCACGGTAAAGTCGAGGTTTAAGTATGGTATTGATAAGCTAAAGTCTAAAATTGAAAAAGTAAAGGAGGTAAATCATGGACTGTAGTATGTTTAAGCAAGAAATGGCTGTCCTTTTTGACGGAATCTGTAAAGAACCTTTAGCCTCAGAGCTAAGGGCTCACATGCACGCTTGTCCTGATTGTAAAGCCGACTTTTTAGAGATGCGAGAGGTTATTGATCACCTGCAAATTCGACATATGCCAAGCACTCCAGTTTCACTTAAGCAAAATGTAATTAATAACTTAAGTAAGGAGGATGAAATGATGAGACGTAAGCTGAAGCAAATGGCTTTGTTAAACTCAAAGATTAAAAAGGGAGTAGCCGTTGCTGCTATCTTGGTTGCCATAATGCTGGTATTTCCACTTTTTAGAATAGGTGCGGGTTCTGCAAAGGCCGATTCGCTACTTGAAAGTTCTATAAAGGCTACGGAATCGGTTAAGAGTATGGTTATAAGGCTAAAGGTGCGCACTATAGCTCACGACAACTTTGCGCTGGTTGATACGAAGTACGATATGGTGGATCATACCATTTCCAAATCTTTTGAGGCTCCCGAAAAATGGAGGGTAGATAAGGGTGACCGTGTGGCCTTTTGCGATGGAATGAATGATTACCTATGGATTAAGACTGTTAATGCAGGATATAAGGCAGGGTTAAACGCTGGTTTTGTAGAGTGGTTTCGCTTGCTGTTAAATCCGGAGTCTATTCTTATGAAGGAGCAGCAGGGTATAAACGATAAGGGTGCAAAGGTAACCGTTAAGGAAAAAGCAGGGATGATTTATCTAACTATTAGATCAAAGGCTCAGGGTAATTTTATTAACGATTACTGCAAGAATCGTTCTATTCAGGAGTCGGATAATAGGCGGGAGTATGTATTCGATGCAAAGACTAAGCTGCTTAAGGGGCTTAAAATTTATATCCTAGAGGGAACGCGGGAAACGCTGATTCTTGAAACCGAAAGCATTGCATATAATGTTCCTATTATTCCATCTCTTTACGATGCTAGTACCTTCGAAGGGGTAACCTTTGAGGATGTCAATAAGCTGAAAGATGTTAAGAGTGAAACGTTTAGTAGCATCTCCAGCAAACGTGCAGCCGAGATTGTCTTCGAAGGCATGGCTCGCAACGACTGGGCTTCAATTCAGGTGCCGATGTCGCAGTATGCTTCAGCGTTGGATGCTATAAAGAAGTATTTTGCAGGTCTTAAGGTTATTAAAGTAGGGGAACCATTTAAGTCGGGACTATATCCTGGTGAGTTTGTGCCCTACCATATAATTCTTAAAGATGGTAGTGTACGAAAGCATAACTTGGCATTACGAAATGATAATAAGAATAAGGTGTGGCTTGTTGATGGCGGTCTATAAAAAAGTAAAGGCGAAGCTAAAAGCTTCGCCCTTATATTTTACCCATTATCGATGGGATGGAATAGGCTAATAATATCCCAGATAAGCATGCTTGCTAAGTTAGCCGTACTATACACAAGGTTAGCGATGATTGCGTTTCGCATTGGTGGTGTAGAGTTTGGGTTAAAGCTGGATTCTAGAACTCCAGCCTTAATGTTGTGCTACATTGGTTTTACCGGAACGCAGATGTCTACAATAAACTTTCCATTCTGAGGTTCCTCTGGGTAGATCTCGAAGCAAGGCTTATCGTCGGGTTGATAGCCGCTTGTTGGAAACCAAACACCATAAACCCAATTCCATGCTTCAGTAAACTCATCCTTGCCAAGTTCAAAGCGGGCAACTGCATAGGTTCCATTTTCTATTTCCATTTTTCCAACTTCTCCTTCAACCTTGGTGTCGGTAGGTACGGTAATGCAAACGCTCATGCGCAGCTTATCCTCGATGGTAACGTTAGGATCGTCGTGGTAAACGGCGATTAGCTTAAAGTTGGGTGTACCTATTAAGCCTCTAGGACCTCCCCATGCAAAAAGCTTATTCCATAAGCGTTCGAATAGCTGTGCTTCGCCCTTGTAGGGACCAATATGCCTAATATAGGCAACCGTCATTGTTGGAAGTTCTTTTACTTCTACTCCTTTGTTTTGTACCATGTTACTTTTCCATTTTAGTGATTTGGAACTGGGACAAAAGTAGGGTGTTGGGCGCTCGAAGGCTTGTTGTTTAGTGCGCTCCTCTTGACGATTATTGCTTTTATGAGCGAGCTGCTCTCGATATTGCGATGCGGAAACCTTAAAGTAGCTTTTAAAGTTTCGGGCAAATACGGAGGCGTCTGTGAAGCCACATTTTAGGGCTATTTCCGATATGTTCTCGTTAGGACGTTGGGTTATGATGATGGCAGCCTTTTCGAGGCGTAGCCTTAGTATTAGCTGGTAGGCGGTTTCGCCGGTAATGGCTTGGAATATGCGGTTGAAATGAAACTTTGAGAAGTTGGCAACTGCAGCAACCTCTTCGAGGGTTAGCTGCTGGCTTATATTTTTCTCTATGTAATCTAACGACTTATTTATTCTAAAGATGTACTCTTTCTCTAAATGCTCGTTAACTTTTTTCATTGGGTAATGGTGATAGGATGTTGCCCCAAAATTAGCGAAAGTTTACGAGGTGTTAAGCTATGGATGTAGGATGAGAAGTTGTATGTGTTGTTTTAGGGTAAAGGAGCCGGTTGAAAGATGTAGGATGTTGATGTTTCTATTTTGATTATAGCGCATTTACGCGCTTGTTTAAATCGTACACATCTATTCGTTTGGGGCTAATGGTTATAGACTCCATGATATTAAACAAGAACTGCTTTAGCTCCTCAAGGTTGCTTTCTCCCTTAAAGAATGCGGTAGATGCGCCAACGATGGTTGAACCTACTTCTGTTGCCACATATAGCTGCTTGTCTATAGGAATGGTTCGAGTTGAGTCTGTGGCGATGGTATCTTGGGGTAACAACGAATGGTATGTCCAGAAGATGTAATCTCTACCTTTGCTAGTTTTTCGCATCTCTACCGTAAAGGTTATCTGTTTTTGAAATATGGTATCTAGGTATTCCTTTTCGAAGCGGTAGTACTGCATAAGTATGTCATCTCGCTTTTGTATGGTTGACTTGGTGGTCATGAAATCGCTCTTTTTGACGGTTAGCAGCTGCACTATTTTATTGTCAACTTGATACATGTTTTCTATCTCGGTGCTGCTTTTTTCTTTGCCATCAATTTTTAGATAGAAGTAGCTGTTTGGGTTATTGTACACCAAGTACATGCTATTGGGTGTTCCTACTATCGACTGAGAATTTGCCGCAAGGGCTGTAAGTGTGATTATAGTAAGTGTAAGAAGCTTTTTCATTGGCGGATTGGCTTTTGTTGGTTGTGGTTTTTTATAAAGATCGGGTATTTTTCAATATTTAAACAGATTACCAGCTGATATGGGCATTTTTATATTAAAAAAATAGGCAAGACACGCGCATAACCCTGCGTTGTGTCTTGCCTTAGACTATGTAAGTAAAACTAGGTATGAAAAAACTACTATCTTTTGTATTCCCAATAAAGCATTAGCAGGTGCGCTGCCGACCAGCTAAAGTGTGGAGTTTTTAAACGCTCGCCGGTATGAGTTCCGTAGTTTTCGTGTATTGGAGCATCGGTCTTTAATCCATTTAAACGGTCAAATACCTGCATGGTAAAGCTATCTGCCTCCTCTTTGTAGCCATACTTTCTTATTCCCGAAATTCCAAAGTATACCTGATCGAGCCAAATGGGGCCTCTCCAGTATCCTTTTGGATCGAACTTAGGATTGTCTGCGCTAAGGGTAGGGAAGGGGATGTAGGTGGCAAACTTGGTGCTATCCATTATCACTTTCATCACGCTTTTAGCATTTGTTGCCGATGCAATGCCTGCCCACAAAGGAATCCATCCTTCAGGTCCTTCAATTTGGATGAACTTACCGTTTAGATCGCGATCGTAGTAGTAGTCCTTTGAACTATCGAAAAATGCGGAGTTAATTTTGTCGCTCTCAACAGGTGATTTATAGCTTGTACCAATGAGTTTTGCCATCTCGGAAAGAAGCTTTGCTTCGAGGCATAGGTAGGCGTTAAGGTCTACCGATTCTTGGTTAAAGCTCCATGCATCTTTCGCGTTTTTTACCATGGTTGCATCGTCGTAACGTACGGCATTATCCATTCCGCTTTCCCATTTTGCAGCTTCAGTGGTGCCATCTATTGCACCAAACTCGCAAATTCCATTGCGGTTATGATCACGGAATTTGTACCACCACTGGTTGTACTTAACGAGCTTCGGGAACATCTCCTTTACAAAAGCAAGATCTTTTGTTTGCTTGTATACCTCCATTACGCACCATGCTGCCAAAGGTGGTTTGCTATCTCGGGCATTATTTTCCTTTTTATCGCTATAGATGCAGTCTATCACCATACCGTCTTCGAGCTGGTAATCGAACATGGCACGAATTTGGTTTTTTGCCAGCTCAGGCTCGAAGTGCGATAGTGCTACGGCATGCTTCCAAGAATCCCACGCCCATAGTCCAACAAAATAGCCTACAGCATGAGAGGGTACAACACCATCGTGAAGTAGGTCTCCCTTTGCGCTGCGCCAGTTGCTAATTAGCGTAACGATACTTTTGGCAGCAATGCGGTTTGCATCGGCGCTCATATCTTCTCGTAGGCATTTATTCAGATAACCGTTCCATCGTTGCGCAGATAGCTGGCTATATTTTGCTGCATTTTTTAGGATTGTATTGGCAAACGCTCCATTTTTTGTTAGCTGCGCTTGATTTGTAAAGAACCCAACCACAACATGCTGGGTAGGCAATGCATTTTGGCACGTTGCGGTATAGGTTCTTTTATTTAGCACAACAGTAAAACTATTAGGGAAGGTAACCGTCATTATCTCGCCATTTTTTAGGCGGGCAACAATGGTATTCCCTTGATTAGAAGCGTCAGCATTGAGCCAGAGTTCAGAGTTTATAGTCCATCCTACCCCTTTATTTGCATTTAATGTGAGCAGCGCAAAATTTTTATCAACAAACTGAAGCGTTTGTTGAACGGTGATGTCATTATATTGGCCTGTAAGGCTTATTTGTCCGGGAATATAGTTGGATGATACGGTAGAGAAGCGGTTTGCTGGTATTTTTCCTTGGTCGGTAACTACTCCTACTTGAGCAAAACTTTTGCTAAGCCATGCTCTACCATCAATATCAAATGGGCCACAAAACCCGTTGATGGAATCGTTTGCCGGAATTGTAAATCCCATCCACGAGCCAGCATCTGTGAACAAACCCTTAGTTCCGCTTTTTTGCTTAGGCGTATAGCGGATGTCTAAGATGTTCTCGAAGCTACTTCTCACATCTTTAGGCTGGTTGGCTGATAGAGGCAAACCAGCTATGGTTCCGAACAAACAAAGAAGCGCAATTCGCGCTCTTTGTGTTATATCCTGCTTCCTCATTATCCTGATATCTAAAAGTTAATCTTGCTAATTTTTGTTATGTCAGACTCCTTCGTAATAGGAATGATGTCGAAGCTGTAGGACTTTGCGGTTGGTGTTATGGTGTACTCTGGGTGGATTTTTGCACCCCAAGTAGTGTCGCCTCCAATACCCATTTGGGCAAGATCGATGTTGAACCAAACCATATCCTGCTTTACGATGCTTCCTCCATGCTTGCGTTTTACAAGGAACGGAACGTAGTCTAGCTCTTCTTGAGGGAAATTCCAGCAGCTAACGCTAAGTGGTTGTGCTCCTTTAACAAGAATCCCGTTTCCGTCGTTGTTGCGAAGCGCTACCCAGCGAACATCTGTTTTGTTTCCGGTTTCTTGTGCGCGATTGTAGGCAAAGAATTGTTCCCATACAGTTCCGTTGTACCTATCAATGGCAGCACCGCTATTTCTGTCTTGGTAGTTTTCGTGCGGACCTCGTCCAAGCCATTCCATATTATCGTATTCTCCTTTCAGTACCATGTATAGGCCAACCTTTGGCATTTCAGGAAGCGCCTTTTCTCCTGGGGTGAATTGGTAGTTAACCTTTACTACTCCGTTAGGTAGAATTTTGTAGCTAATGGCCAGCTTTGCGTCTTGCTCTATCATATCGTAGAGGGCCACTACATTTATAGCCTGCTTCTCTTCTGTTGCAGCAATCGATGTTAGCTTTGCATTCTTTCCTGCATTTTGCCATGTTGCGCAGCGCTGCACATGTCCGTTGGGGATGTCATTATCTACAAGCGGGCGCCAGAAGTTGGGCTTTAATCCGTTCTTAATTATCTCTTTCCCGTTGTAGGTTAGGCTTACTATTTGTCCATTCTCCTTAGAGAATTCAATGCTGTAGCCATTTCCTTCAATTTTGATTGACTTGTAGTTCTCGGTTTTGCTGCTCTTTCCTGTTAGATCTTCCTTTCTATCACTTTTCTTTTCTATTGGAAGAAGAAACTGCTCCCATGCTACAATGTGGCCAGCGGGAATAAGTTCTGTACTCTGCTTGGTTGTTGCCTCTATGGTTATGAAGTATTCCGTATTTTCTTGCACATCAAAAGCAGGAATATTAAGGGTAACAACCTTGCTTTGATGGGGAAGAATCTCAGGCATATCCACATTGCCTTTGGCCACTACTTGCCCGTCGGCCTTAATGGTGTAGGTAAAGTTAAAATTATTGAGTGCAATAAAATCGTAGCGGTTGGTTATGCGAATTTTGTTGCCTGCAAATGGGATTGGCTCGAAATTTATGTATTGGTAAACCTTTTTTACCTCCCAAATATGAGGATGCAGCTCGCGGTTGGCTGCTACCAGCCCATTTGCGCAGAAGTTGGAGTCGTTGGGTACTCCAACATATCCCATATCTCCTCCGTATGCCCAAATCTTTCGGCCATTCTCATCCTTTTTATCAAAGGTTTGATCTACCCAGTCCCATATAAATCCGCCTTGTAGCTGATCGTACTTATAGATTAAATCCCAGTAATCTTTTAGGTTGCCAGTGCTATTTCCCATCGAGTGGGCATATTCGCACATGATTAGAGGCCTAGCTTGTCTTTCATTGACGTGAGCTCTTAGGGCAAATACTCTGGCGTACATGGGGCAGTAGATATCGCTAACTCCTGTTTTTCCGCTTCCTTCATATTGGACAGGACGGCTTTTATCGCGCTTTTTTGTCCAGTGGTATATGGTCTCAAAATTTTTGCCATAGCCAGATTCGTTGCCCAACGACCAGGTTATGATGGAGCTGAAGTTTTTATCTCGTTCAACCATGCGGCTCATACGCTCTTGGAAGGGAACGATCCAGTCTGGATGGCGAGTTAAGGAATCCATGTCTAAAGATTCCATTCCATGAGATTCAATATTTGCCTCATCAACCAGGTAAAGCCCGTACTTATTGCATAGGTCGTACCATTCTGGATTGTTGGGGTAGTGGCTATTACGTACGGCATTAATATTAAAGCGTTTCATTAGCCTAATGTCGTCAACCATGCTTTCGATGGTGATGGTTCTCCCTTTTTCGGGATTGTGCTCGTGCCTGTTGACACCCTTTATTTTTATAGGAACGCCGTTTACAAGCAGCATTCCGTTTTTCATTTCCACCTCTCTAAAGCCGAAGCGCTGTATAAAGGCTTCGGAAACCTTTCCGTTAGGTGCAATAGTCGAAATTGCAAGGGTGTAGAGGTTTGGCGTCTCAGCAGTCCAAGGTTTTACATCTTCAACGGTTCTTGTGATTTTCAATGTGTCAGCTACGTTTTTAAATGTGGTTTTGGATTTGAAGATTGTCTTGTTTGCTGGGTCGCTAACCTCTACTGCTACAGCAGTTCCCTTTGCAAAACCTCGCTTGCTTAGCATTAAAGCGAGTGAGAAGTTTCCATCCTTGTAGCTGTTTTTTAATCCAGCATGGATCTCAAAGTCTTTGATACGAGATTTTGGGCGAGCTATGAGCCACACATTGCGCTCAATGCCGCTATATCGCCAGTAATCTTGATTTTCGAGGTATGAGCCGTCGGAGTAGCGGTATACTTCTACGGCAATTTTGTTGTTTCCTTTTCGGAGGTATTTTGTAATGTCGAATTCTGCAGGTAGGCGGCTATCTTCGCTATATCCTACAAATTCGCCGTTAATCCAGCAGTAGAAGGCTGATTCTACGCCTCCAAAGTGAAGAATAATATCATCGTTTTTCCAGTCGGCAGGAACTGTAAACTCCCTGATGTAGGAACCTACCGGGTTATAGTCGGTTGGTAGGTAAGGTGGATTGGCGGGAAAGGGGTATCTTACATCGGTGTAAATGGGGCAATCAAAGCCCTGCAGCTCCCAGCTCCCTGGAACTTCAATCTTTTTCCATCCTTTTATGTTGTAGTTGAGCTTGTAGAAGTCGGAAGGACGGCTTGAAGGGTTTTTGGAGTAGTTAAAATCCCAAGAACCATTAAGTGAAATGCGCCTAGCATCTTTTCCGATAAGCGCCGACGCTACGTTGGCGTAGGGCACTAGGTGCGCATGCATCTCCTCTCTGTTGATTTGGTTGATTTTGGGGTTTTGCCATTCGGGTAGCGATGATTGCGCAAGGCCTATCATTGGTATCCAAATAGCAAGTAGCACGAGGATTGACTTAACTTTCATACTTCAATTTTAAATCGTTGCAAAAAATGTAACAAGAAAAGGAACTGTAAAGTCTAGTACAATTCCATGAAATATAGCAATGGGGACATACTCTTTCCCAGAGTATTTGGTGATTACTCCTAATGTGGTATCCATGGAGGTGGCTCCACCTGCGCTTACGGTTGATAGTTTTCCAAAGTATGCAACCAGCAAGGGTGCTAGCACTAGGGTTATCATTTCGCGCATGATGTTGGATGTTAGCGCTATTGTGCCAAGCTCTACGCCTCGATACTGCGAGATGAATATGCTTGATAGCGAGTAGTAGCCAAAGCCAGACCCAATGGCGAGGCAGTCGGTTAGCTTGATGTTGGTCAGCAAAGGAACAATGAGCATGCAGCCCAAGTATGTTCCAACGATGGTTGCTACAGGAACCAGAAGCACCTTCCATTTTTGAGAGAAGATGGTGCGAATGGCGTTTTTGTCGCTACCGATACTTACCCCCACTAAAAACATCAGCACGTAAAGAACGTAAACCGATAGGTCGTTCTCCAGTATGGTATCTGGTAAGATCTTGTACATCCCAGTAAAAATACCGAGAGCAAAGAATGCGACAATGATAAGGCTACCTTTCATTTATTCTTTTGGTTTAGCGAAGGTGTTGATTTGCTGAAAAAGTAACGGTAAACAAGCCATGATAGGGCAATGCTACCAGTTAGTGCTCCAACCGTAATAATTAAAGCCTGCACGCCAAGCGTGTGGAGGTTTTTAATGATCATGTCGTTTACTCCGACCGATATTCCTAAAAAGAATAGCAGTAGGTAGATAACCAGGTTGAGCAGCTTGGGAAGATGCTTTGGCGGCTTATTCCTAAGCATCAAGCCAAGGGTTATCCCAAAAAACATTATGCCGATTACGATGAGCATGGTGAACTTGAATATTGATACTTTATATTATACCTGCTTTGGTTTGATAACCCTGTCAGAGTTTTAAACTCTGACAGGGGACTTAAATCATGAATTAAAAACCAAATGTGATTTACTGTTATTTAGTCAATTTTGCTATTGGCGTTAACCTCTATCAAAGGAACTGGATAAAAATTATGCTTTGAAGGATCAAAATTTGTTCTACCTACGGCATGTAATGCTTCTTTAGTTTTGCCCCATCTGCGAAGATCGTAGAATCGCCAATTCTCTTGAGGAAATTCAATCATCCTTTCATGCTCAATTTGACTTCTTACTTGTGGTTGGCTAGTTCCTGTCATAGGAGGCATGTCCGCTCTTGCTCTTACTTTGTTTATCAAAGGTATCGCTAATTCTGGATGATTTTGTTCGTTGTATGCTTCCGCTAATAGTAAGAGAACGTTAGAGTAACGCATAAGAGGTACATTATAGCCAACCCCTCCTTTATCCATGTCTTCTAAACTGTTTTCTGGTAAGAATTTTCGGAATACAGGCTTGTCTTCAGAAAACCAATTGTTATAGGTTTTACCATAAACTCTTGGATTTGAAGGATCGTTAAAGTATGGGTCGTTTAGAAAAACATTCCAATAAAGACGGGAATCATATCTGCCGGTTGTTGCTATTTGGCCTTCTTTCTTAAACTCGTCAATTAGCCTTGTGGTTGGTAGCATTTCATCCCAGCCATATAACTCTTTTGCAGCCATAAAGGAATGAATCGTTGTCTTATAGTATGCTCCATTTGATTCGTTTTCGGTCATTTGAAGTTCGAATACCGATTCTTTTGAATTCTTTTTTTTGCCATTAAACATACTTAAGTAGTCTGAACCATCAACCAAATCGTAACCTTTTACGTTGGTTAATGCGCTTTCCGCATCTTTAAGGAATTGTTCTTTTTGAGCAGGTTCTTCCCAAGCTCTTGTAAGGTATGCAAACCCTAAATAGGCATTTGCAGCACCACTCGTTGCACGTCCTAAGGTATTTGCATCTCTTGTATTAGGTAACTCCGTAGCGGCTTTAAAATCTTGAATAATGAAATCCCATGTTGTATTTCTTTCTGATAAAGGTCTTTCAAGATCAGCCTGAGCTGTTACGTATTTGTCGAATACAATAATTTTCTCCCAGTTAAGGATAAGCTTTAGATGAAAGTATGCCCTTAAAAAGCGTGCTTCTGCTATTAATAATTTCCTGTCGTTTTCGGATATACCACTTGCCGGTATTTTAGCAATTTTGTCTATTGCTTGGTTTGCTCTACTTATACCCGTATAGTTAAGTTTCCAATAGTTGTAAAAATCAGGATTCCCATTAGTATAGGTAAAATCGTATAACTCAAGCCATGTTGGATAGTTTCCAATATCAGCGCCATATTTTATGATATCCTCACGATATGCTTCGACGGGATACTTAACCTCACAATACTGCCAATCGACAGCTGCGCATTCTAGCATTGCGTAAGTTGCAGCAATGCCTGCTTCAGCATCTGTTTTATTTCTCCAAAATGTTTCGGATGTTAGTTTATCTGGTGATTTCTGATCTAGAATATCCTCGCATGAAGACATCATGATTAATGCCAGAATGGGGATGAGGTATAATGCTTTTCTCATTTTACTTTCGTTTAAATGTTAAAAAGTTAGTTGAATGCCAAATACGTACGATTTTGTGAATGGAGTAGTGAGGTTGTCGATACCTCCATTAAAAGCACTGCTTCGTGCAAACTCTGGATCAATACCTGTATAGTTTGTCCATGTCCAAATGTTTTCGCCGCTAGCATAAATTCTTAAGTTGTCAATATTTACTTTCTTAAGAATGGATGGTTGGAATGAATATCCTAGTTGGATATTTCGTAGTCTTATAAAATCACCATTTTCTAGGAATCTATCAGATTCTTTAGTGTTACCATTAGGGTCGTTTAATACCGCTCTTGGAATGTCTGTGTTCTTATTTTGAGGAGTCCAAGAGTTAAGAGTGCTGCTTAAAAAGTTTGATCCTGAACTCATCGACTCATAAAGATACCTGTTGGCATTGTACAGTTTATGCCCCCAGCCACTTCCCAAAAGGAAGCTAAAATCTAATCCATGGTAAGAGCAGTTTAGGTTTAGGCTAGCTTCTACTTTGGGCATACCTGATCCTTGGAACGTTTTATCTTTATCAGTTATTACTCCATCTCCATTGGTGTCCCTGAATCTTAGGTCTCCAGGTTGTGCTAGTGGCTGAAGTTTTTTTCCTTTAGAGTTTACATAGGCATTTACCTCCTCAATAGATTGGAAAATACCGTCTGTTTCGTATAAGAAAAATGCTCCAACAGGGTAGCCAACTTTTGTAGAGGTTGGGAAGTGTGATGTTCCGAACTTGAGACCTTCGCCAGGAATTGCTTGGTCATTTGAGGAAAGTTTGGTTACCTCGTTTTTGATATAAGAGATGTTAAATCCTATGTTGTAATTAAATTCTTTGTAAGAATTTCGGTAACTTAATTCAAACTCAACACCTTTATTCTCAAAACTTCCAACGTTCATAATAGGGTTGACTAAACCTGCCGATGCTGGCAGTACTTTTGTTATTAACAAATCGTTGGTGCCATTTATAAAGAAATTAAGCGTACCTGTAAGTTTTGAGTCAAATAAAGAATAGTCTATTCCTATATTTTTAGACTCGGCAGATTCCCATTGTAGTTTT
Source organism: Alistipes sp. ZOR0009 (assembly GCF_000798815.1). Lineage (NCBI taxonomy): Bacteria > Pseudomonadati > Bacteroidota > Bacteroidia > Bacteroidales > Rikenellaceae > Alistipes > Alistipes sp. ZOR0009. The sequence goes on from NZ_JTLD01000003.1 coordinate 19,411, forward strand.
TGATCTTCAAAAGATGTTGCAATACTTCCAGGCCAAGGATTTCCTGCGCTTCCTTGCACATACCCATATTTTAGATAATTACCAGAAACAATTAGAGGCTGTGATCCGTAATAGCCAAGAATTGATTCGTTCCCTAAAAGTCCCCAACTAGCCCTTAATTTAAGATTGTTAATAACCGTGTTTCTGGGGAAGAATTCTTCTTCTGTTATTTTCCATCCTAAAGCAACTGACGGGAATGTTCCCCATCTGCTGTCTTTCCCGAATTTTGATGAACCATCTTTACGAATTGTAGCTTGGAGTAAGTACCTATTCAAGAAAGAATAATTCATACGTCCAAAATAGGATAGGCGGTTGTACTCATATTTCGAGCCAGATGCATTGTATGTTCCTCCCTGTCCTCCATCGATGGTTTTAAAGTATTCGTCTAGGAAACCACTAGGAATGGTAGATGGTTCACCCTTGTCGTTATAAACCGTAGTTTTTCCTTCAATTGAAACGGAGTTCCAATTAGATTTTTGACTTGTTACGGAAGTTCCTGCAATTAAGTTTATAGAGTGATCTGCTATTTTTTTATTAAATGTCAGAACATTGTCAAATGTCTGAGTTTCATAGAACGTTCTATCTTCCGAATAGTAGGGGTAAAGAACTATATCCTTAATGCTTGATTTGTATTTTGGGCTATGATAGTAGCCTTGGCTATTTATGCTATTGTATGAGTAGCCACTTTTATACTGTAACCAATCTGTAAACTTAAGTGTTGCAGCTATTGTCCCATTAAAGTTTTGACTTTTGCTCCAACTTGTTTTAAAATGATCTTCAGCAAGAGGGTTTCTGTTGGTTGGTATTTCATATTTACTTCCAGTTAATCCAAATCCAGCTTCCTGACTTGGATCGTAAATCGGAGCAAGGGGAGAAATCATGTATGTTTCCTTAAAGCTGAATTTTGGTTGTTCATTGTCGGTTGCGCGGTACGACACTACTGATTCAACTTCCAAAATGGACTTCTTAAAGTTTAATTTCATTCTACCTCCTTTTTCTTTGAACTGATTGCCAATGAAAATTCCTTTGTCATTGGTCATGTTGGTTGAAAGGGCAAAGAGAAGATTGTCTTGGCCACCTGTTATGCCAAGGTTGTAGTTTTGAGCTAGTCCATTTCTTAGAACCGCATCTTGCCAATTGGAGTTAACATCAATTTTTGCATTAATATATTCAGGTAATGCCATAGGATTGTTTGGGAATTGCCTGTTATATTCTTCGTACATGCGTTTGTGTACAAGTTTATATCCCTCAGCGTCTAATAGGTCAAGTTTGTTGTCTACTTTGTTAAAACTTAAGTAAGAGTTAAAGTTGATTTTAACTTTCCCTTGGTTACCTTTTCTTGTCGTAACTATAACAACCCCATTACCTGCAAGCGACCCATAAATTGCAGAAGCTGCACCGTCTTTTAGGATCTCAAGATTTTCGATATCTGCAGGGGCTACTGTCGTAATATCACCAGGGAAACCATCTATGATGTAAAGAGGGGAGGCATCACCAAAGGTGCTGAGCCCGTGTATTGTCATTTTAGCATTTGAGCCTGCATTACCTCCAAATTTTTTTATAGAGATTCCAGCAACTTTTCCTTGCAGCGCTTCAACAGGATTAGTTGTTGCCCTTTTGAGTAAATCCTCTTTTTTTACTGATGCTACCGATCCGGTAAGGTCGCTCTTCTTTATGGTTCCATAACCAATAACTACCACCTCGTCAATTTTGGTGTTGTCCAATTCAAGGACAAACTCGATAGGAGAGGACGAACTGATTTTTTGTTCCGTTGGCTTATAGCCAATGTAGCTTACTACGAGAACATCTCCTTTAGCGACTTTAATGGAAAATGCTCCGTTGACATCAGTTGCTGCTCCTGTTGTCTTTCCTTTTACGATGACAGAAGCACCTGGGATTGTTTGTCCTTTTTCGTCCAGTACTTTTCCTGTGATTTTTAAGTCCTGGGCTAGTGCAGGACCCGCGAAAAGAATTAGAACCGCCATTGTTAACTTTAACAACAGCGATTTAAAACTAAGATTAGGTTTAAATGCGTTACTCATAACTTGGTTTTGTGAGTTAGTTAAAAACTAATTGCTCGACAAAGTTGTGTAACGTTAATACGGTTAACTAAAATTTGCGATCTACAATGGCTCTACATTGTGATATTTTACATACTAAAATAATCTACATTTTAAATGTTAATAAATGGAATATCAATGCTTAAAAAATGTCGATTAGCTTACATTTTATATTTTATTCATATAGTCGGATAGATCTTCATCTGAATCTAAATTTAACTTTTTGCGGAGCCTATATCGAGCCATGTTAACAGTTTTGGGAGTAGATCCTATGATATTGGCAATGTCTTTTGTTGATAGTTCTATGCGGAGCATCGACGCTAGGTTCTTTTCATTTTTGGTTAAATCAGGATGTTTTTGCGATAATCGGGATATGAACTCCGCGTTCACAGATTCAATTTCCTCTATGAGCAAATTTTGTTCGTTGCTGCTGTTCTGGTACTGTACGATGTTGCTGCGAATGCTTTTTAAATGGCGCTTGACGTCTTCCTCACTCATATTGTGAGCTTGTTTAATATCTTCCTTCAACTTTTCGAGAAAATCATTTTTACTTTTAATATAGCAGGCAAAGTTGGTTAGGTCATTCTTGCTATGAACCAGCTCTGTTTCCATACTTCGTCGTTCAACCTCTGCTTGTTGTAGTTTTAATGTTGTTAACTCCTGTTCTTTTTCTGCTAGCTTTTTTAGCGTTATAACTCTTTCAATTTGTCGTGTTTTTTTGTACTTGAAAGATAAAAATCCAGCAGTGAGGAGTATCGATACTGCACCTAGAAGAAATATAATTCGTTCATTTTTAAGAGATTTAATTTCGTATTCTTTTTGATTTAGATGAAGTTCTTCCTGTTTTTTAGCGAGTATTTTATTGTTTCTTTCACTTTCCAGCTTGCTAACCCTTTTGTCTGATAGCATTTCAGTCTCAATATCGTAGAGTTTTTTGAAGTGCTTGAAGGCTTCTGTGTAGTTACCCATTGCTTCATAAACCCACGATCTGTAGCGGTGGTTATCGGATATGAGCTCTTTTGCATTTAGCGTTTTGGCTATTTTATCGGAAATTGAAAGGCAAGCAAGGGCTTTCTTGAAGTCTTTTGCATACAGGTATTGAACTCCCATATTGTTATAATTTTCGGCGATTGACCAGCTTGCTCCTAGCTTAGTGTTGATCTGTATGGCTTCTTCTAAAAGCTTAACTTTTTCAAGGGGAGTGTTGTTGGGGTAAAGGCAGAGATTGTTGAGGTTGGAGGCTATTGATTTATTAAGTTTAAGCTGCTTGTTGATTTTTAGTGCTTGAAAAAAGAATTTTTCGGCTTCCTTATTTTTGTTGAGGTTGATATGTATAAGTCCCATTACATTGTAGCATAATGCAAGGGTTGATTGGTGATTTGTTCGTTCTGCAATTTTTATAGCCTCATTAACAAAATCCATCGCTTTTTCTTCGAGATGCAGGGAGCGATAGGTGTCGCCCAGAAAAACGGCATACTTCATTTTTAGCTCCTCATTGGCTGTGGGGCACTCCTCGTAGTTGGTGTATAGCGTTTCGTAGGCAAGCTCATACTGTCCCAGATTTAAAAGGCTGCGTCCTTTGGTTAGATTAGCCTGTAAACGGTAGGTTTGGTTGTTGTCGCCAGTTAGGTTTGGTAGTAGCCCATTTATAATATTGATTGATTTTGAAGGATTGCTATAAACAATTTTCCATGCTATGTCAAGCTGTGTTTTGATAGAACTCTCTGTCTGATGATGCGATGTGCTATTTAAATGGCCAAAGTTTAGGAAGGCCAGAAGAATAAATGATGTTGCTTTCATTTTTACGAGGTTGTAGGTTCGGTTTTGATCCTTTTACGAGGAATGGTTGCTCTATAAAAGAACTATTTTACCCTGTTAAAAACGTTAGCAAATGTAAAAATATGAGTTGAATGTTCTTTTCTTTTATGAATAAAAAAGGCAGCCAATAATGGCTGCCATATATAAATACAAAGAATAAGTTACTACTTAAGTGTTCCTTGCTCTGCCTGCTTAATCATGTTTTTGTTGGCTGTAATATACACCTCAACTCTACGGTTTAATGCTCTACCTTCTGGGGTTGCATTATCGGCAACAGGTTCATCGTAGGCTTTACCTTCGGTTGTCAAGCGGCTCATGGCAATGCCGTTTACATTTAAGAAATTAGCCACAGCGTCAGCACGATCCTTCGAAAGTCTAGCGTTGATGTCTCTTGACCCAGTATTGTCGGTATGCCCATAAATGGTTACATCTGTTTCGGGGGTGTTCTTCAAGGAATTGGAGAAATTAATTAGCGCGGTTTTAGATGCCGAGCTAAGGTTGCTCTTGCCTGTGGCGAATAGGATACCGCTATCAAATGTTACCTTAATTGCTTGTAGGTTATTTGCGTCTGTTACTGTTTCAACTTTTGCACCTTCAATCTTTTCTAGTTCTGCCTTTTGCTTATCCATCTTGCGTCCAACAAGAACTCCTGCTCCAGCACCAACAGCTCCGCCTATGGCAGCCCCTATTGCGGCTCCTTTACCTTTTCCTGCCAATGCGCCAATACCTGCACCTAGAAGCGCCCCTCCTGCACCACCGAGTAAACCTCCTTTAGTAGTGTTGCTACTACCTGCACAGCTGCTGAGTAAAATAGCACCGCTTAAAAAGAGCGCTGCAAAAATGTTGAAATTCTTCATTTTAATAAATTATTTAGTAATGGTTGATATCGCTCTTGCATCTATCCTTCATTTCTTTTAGCGATAGTAAAACAGTTACAAGTGCTAAAAGTTTTCTTACCTCTGTTCTTTATGTTGGCTAATAGGAAGTCGAATATCACTATCAAAAATAAAAAAAAGAGATGGGATGGTGGTGTAATTAAGGTTTTAAAATGCCAATATTGCTGAAAATAGGTAACTAAGTGGGACAAAAAAGCCCTTTATAATATACTTATAAAGGGCTTTTTGTGGATATTTTTTTCTACATCAGCTGCTCAAACAGGCTGCGCATCGAGACTTTTTCTTCCATAATGCCTCGTAGTGCCGATATGGCAACACGCTCTTGCTCCATGGTGTCGCGATGACGGATTGTAACCATGCCGTCTTCCAGTGTTTGATGGTCGATGGTGATACAGAATGGGGTTCCTATGGCATCCTGACGACGATATCTCTTTCCGATGGAGTCCTTCTCGTCGTATTGGCACATGAAGTCCATCTTTAGCCCATTCATAATTTCGCGTGCTTTTTCTGGTAGCCCATCCTTTTTAACCAGCGGTAGCACAGCTAACTTAACAGGTGCCAATGCAGGTGGTATGCGAAGCACTACACGCTCGTCGGTAGATCCATCTTCGCGCGTTAACTTTTCTTCCGTATAGGCCGACGATAGTACGGCAAGGAACATACGATCTACTCCAATTGAGGTTTCTACAACGTATGGTATGTAGCTTTCGTTTGTTTCTGGATCGAAATAGCGGATCTTTTTACCCGAGAACTTTTCGTGGTTTCCTAGGTCAAAATCGGTGCGGGAGTGAATTCCTTCAAGCTCCTTAAATCCGAATGGAAAATCGAATTCGATGTCTGCAGCGGCGTTGGCGTAGTGCGCCAACTTATCGTGATCGTGGAAGCGATACTTGTTGTTGCCCAGTCCCAATGCCTTGTGCCACTTTAGGCGGAATTGCTTCCAGTGCTCGTACCACTCCATTTCGCTGCCAGGGCGAATGAAGAACTGCATCTCCATTTGCTCAAACTCGCGCATACGGAATATAAACTGACGAGCAACGATCTCGTTACGGAAGGCTTTCCCTATTTGTGCAATCCCGAAAGGAAGCTTCATGCGGCCAGTCTTCTGCACGTTTAGGTAGTTAACGAAAATACCTTGAGCAGTTTCGGGACGAAGGTAGATAACCGAAGCTTCTTCGCTAACCGATCCCATTTGAGTCGAGAACATGAGGTTGAACTGGCGTACGTCAGTCCAGTTACGGCTACCCGAAATGGGGCATACGATATCAAGGTCGATTATTAGCTGGCGGAAGGCAACCAAGTCGTTGGCAATCATTACGTCGGCTAGCTGCTTGCGTATGTCTGCTATCTTTTGGTTGTTCTCGAGCACGCGAGGGTTGGTAGCGCGGAATTGCTCCTCGTCGAACGATTCGCCGAAGCGCTTACGAGCCTTTTCCACTTCCTTCTCAATCTTATCTTCTATCTTGGCGATATGATCTTCAACTAGCACGTCGGCACGGTAGCGTTTCTTCGAATCCTTGTTGTCGATCAACGGATCGTTAAACGCACCTACGTGGCCCGATGCCTCCCAAATGCGGGGGTGCATAAAGATGGCAGAGTCGATCCCAACGATATTCTCGTTAAGGCGAACCATGGCATCCCACCAGTAGCGTTTGATGTTGCTTTTCAGCTCAGCACCCATCTGACCGTAGTCGTAAACTGCTCCAAGACCGTCGTAAATTTCGCTCGAAGGGAAAATGAAACCGTACTCCTTAGAGTGTGCAATTAGTTTTTTGAAGATATCCTCGTTCATTTTGCTCGAATTATTGCTTGTATTTTGCAAATGTAGTAAAACTAGGTGTAGAATCATAGCTTGCACGTTTCTTCGGCGCTATAAATTATATGCATTGTGCTGCAATGGCTGCATCACGGTTTTGACTATGTATTCTTAAGTTTCGATAGTTATCCTCCTAAAAAGATGTTTTTGTTGTAAAATAGGAAGTACTACCTATTTAAATTTGCGAAATAAAGTTAATGTTTGTACTAGTGCGAGAGATATGTGTGGTGGGTTAGTGCAGAATTTATTTTAATCATTACTACTATCCTCTAATAAGCCTTATTTCAAGGCTTTGTATTGTTTAAACACTCTTTCTTTAATTTACCATGTTGGCTATGGGTAAGGGGATTTTTGTATCTACTACTAACCGAGGGTTAAGAATTTTATTGTTGCTATTTGTCTTTTCTTTGCCTTACTGGTGTTCGGGACAAAATGTTGGCGATTATCGGACGAAAGTTACAGGAGCGTGGAATTGGAGTAGTGCTGCTAACTGGGAGCGATGTGTGACTGCAGGAACTTGGGTTGGGGCAACTTCTACCGACTATCCAGGTCAAAATCCTTTGGTGGGAGTGGTAACCATTCAGAATAACACCAATGTTACGTTGGATGTTTCTCCGGCTAATGCCATTGGTTCTCTCGCTATTATTGCTACTTCGAGTAATACCAGCATGACTATTGGTGCTGCGAATGTAATTTCGGTGCTAGGAGGTGTTACCATTACGCCATCTTCTTCTGCGAATGTAAATAGTAGCCTTAATGTAGGAGCCGGCTCTCTTAGTTGTGCAACGTTGTCGAGTAGTAATTCTGGGAATGATAGTCGCGATGCCGTTGTTACTATTGGAACAGGAACGTTGAATGCCTCGGGGAGCATTGCAATGGACGCAAACGCTAATAGAAATTCTATTGCCTTTACAGGAGGCGGCACTATCAATGTTGTTGGTAATTTTGTTACTGGGACGGTTACTGCCAATACTGGAATCATCAATGTTGGTGGGAGTTTTACCCCTTCGGTATATACGGCAAACACCGGAACGGTTAACTATAACGGGAATGGAAGCCAGAATGTTGGGAGTTACACCTATTATAATCTTGCTACTTCTACAGGGGGCAGTAAAACACTCCCTTCTGCTAACATAACTATAAATGGGACATTGTCTGTTAATAGCAGTACCCTTCTTTTTGATGCGGCGAATGCAAGGACGATAACCGTCGTTGGCAACCTTATGGGAGATGGAGCTATAGATATGAGTCCGAGCAACCAGACGCACTCGTTGAATCTTGGAGGCGCGTCAAATAGCATAGGGTCGTTGGTAACAGGTACTGCAGCTTCAACTATAACTTATAACAGAGCCGGAAATCAGGACATATTTCCAAGCCCTAACTACCGTAACTTAACCATTAATGGAGGCGGAAACAAGTCGCTTACCGGAGATGTTACTATAGGTGGTACGCTAACGCTTACTAGTGGAGAAGTTGTACTAGGTGCAAGTAACCTAACATTAGCAGGGACTGCAGCTGTAGGAGGTACTCTTAACTCCTCCAACCACGTAAATGCAAGTGGTACTGGGCAGCTGAAGAAGGTATTTGCAGCAGGAGCGACTGCCTCCTATACGCTACCTGTTGGTGATGGAATCAACTATTCTCCTATAAACTTAGTATTTACAGCAAATACTCAGCAGCGAACTATTGGTGTTAAGGTTACAGACGCTAAGCATCCAAACGATGCTACCGCTACTGATTACCTTACTCGTTATTGGTCGTTTACTGACGATCAGGCTGGTAGTGGAACTTATACCTATACCGCAACATTTAACTACCTCAATGCTGCAGCAGATGTGGTTGGTGCGGTTGCCAATGTGCGTGTTAATAGATGGGATGGATCGCTCTGGACGCAGTATAATACAACTCCTGTATCTCCTACTACTGCCATAACCATAACAGGTGGCACTGAAACAACGGCACCACTTAACGGGAGCTCTTTTACAGGAAGAGTAAATGGCCCCGTAACCTATACGTGGAATAAACCTAATGCAACCGCAAGCTATACCGATCCTTCGAGTTGGACGCCTGCCCGTCTTTCGCCTCAAACTACAGATATCCTGCTTTTCGATAACGCAGGTGCTGCAGTAGCAACAGGCGTTCCTGCAGAAACAGTAGCGAGGCTACTACTCGTTAATGGGTCAAACGTTACCCTTCAGCCTCTTGCTGGTGCCGATAGAGTTTTAACTATAGGGGGAGGTAGTGGAGATGATCTTGATATTGCAGCTGGTACTACGCTCACCGTAGGCAATACAGGAGTTAACAATGTAAACCTTACCATGGGACTTCTATCTACAGGAGTCGTAAAAGGGACTCTTGTAAATGCGGGTATTGTTACTTCTTCGGCATTTCTCTTTAACTTCTATGCAAACTCTACCTATACTCATGCGCGTAATGGAGGAACAATTCCTAACGCTACGTGGAATCCTACCTCTACCTGTAGCGTTACGGGTACTACCAACACTGCTCCTGCAGGCCTTAACCAGTCGTTTGGTAACTTAACGTTAAGCTCATCCTCATTAACGGCAGCTGTGACGGCAAGCCTCTCTGGTAACACTACCGTTAGTGGTAACCTATATATAGCGGGGACATCATCTACCAATAAGTTTGGGTTGAACCTTGCTGGATTTAACTTTACCGTAAATGGAACAACGGTTGTAGATGCCAATGGTCAACTTATTGATGGTACCGCAGGAGGTACTAACCTTTTTGTCGGAAGAGTTTCCACCAACGCTTCTGGGGTATGGAATGTAAATCAGCCCACCTCCTTTAGAGGGGGACTAACTGTAGATGGAACGTTTACTGGTGGAGCGTACACGTTTGACACTAACGATCAAACCATCGATGGTAACTCTGCCATAACCATACCCAGTATTGTAGTTGCTACGGCAGGTAAGACGCTAACCAACCTTACAAGTAACGGGTTGACGGTGAGTGGTGCCATATCGGGGGCTGGTAATTTTACCAACGGAAACGCAACAACACCTGCATCGCTTAGTGTTACTGCTACAACTCCTTTTACACTAACAGGAATGCTTGATCTCGCTTCGAACCCTAATACAGTAAACTATTCGGGAACAGGTGCGCAAACTATTGGCGCTTACAGCTTCTATAACCTTACAAGTTCAAGTAGTGGAGCACGAACATTGGCTAGTACAGGAACAATTTCGATTAGCGGAGTATTTACAAAAGGAACTAATAGCTATACGACAACCGGTAGTACGGTTAGCTTTAATGGAACTGGGGCGCAGGATATCCCCGCGTTAAATGTCCCCTACAATAATGTAGAGGTAGAAGGGGGCGGAACTAAGACGCTAGCTGGTAATGTTACGGTTAATACAAACCTTATTCTGAATGGAGCAGTGCTCGAGTTGGCTGGATATAATCTAACCTTAGCCAATACTGCAGCTACTGCTATTACCGCAGGTGCTCCATTTAGTAGTACCAATATGATATCTACCAACGGTGTTGGTTTCCTTCAAAAGAATGCAGCAGCCGTGGCGGGCTTGCAGATAGCCTACCCTGTTGGTTCGGGAGGTTACTATTCTCCGGTAACCATATCAAGTATAGCCACGATCTACCCATCCAACATACAGGTAAGGGCTATTCCTTCTGCAATTAACCCCAGCTACATAAAAAAATACTGGGAGTTGAAGCCTAGTGCTGCGGTTACCAATGCTACAGCAACCTTTACCTATGCAGCCGACGAGTTAAATGGAGCCATGCCTAGCATCTCCTTCTCTCCCGATAACGGAGCTACATGGCAAAACCCTCCTTTGAGTGGAACGCAATCTTTCAGTGGCACTTCGTTTACCATTACAGGTACCACCGCTTTGTCGGGTTGGTGGACCATGGGGTACCGTACCTTCTACTCTTACCAAACGGGTGATTGGAATCAGCCCACATCATGGACTTCCGATCCTAGTGGAACGCTACAGATAGGTAGTGCAATACCGGGATATAACGATAGGGTAGTGGTGCTGACTGGTCGTACCATTACGCTTACTGCCGATGTGGCCGATAAGAATTTGGATGTAACCATCGATAATGGAGGTTTCCTTGATATGGGAGCCTACAAGTTTACAGGTACACCAACAAATCTTCTTGCGCTGCGTGGGCAAGGTACCTTGAAGCTTGCCTCCTCCAACTTCCCAACTGCGCCAACCAATACGCTGGTGCAAGCTGGTGGTGGTACGGTGGAGTACAATAATAGCGCAAGCTTCGATCTGCCACTTGCTCAAGCTACATTCAATAACCTTACCATTAATACAGATGTAGCGGCTGTTGCAACGCAGAAGAATAATCTTACAGTATTTGGGAACCTGTATGTAAAGCAGGGAAACTTTAAAATAAACGATGATGCATCAACCGCACGCCGAGAGCTTACCGTTAACGGAGATATTACGGTTGATGCCGCAGGAAAAGTTAGCGTAGGTAAAGGACAAACCAACCAAGCACCTAGCGGTACACCCCCATTTATCGACTACTACGATCGCTACTCGCATAGGGTAGTGCTAAAGGGTGACTTTGTCAACCGCGGAGATGTGCGCTTTACCAACCAGACTTTCCCTGTATATAATGCTAATCCTGCCGATGGTTTTGCGACGGTTTACTTTCAGGGCGAGGCTAACAACGCTGTTACCTGCGAAGGTGTTACCATATTCTACAACATGGTTGTGGATAAGGGAGCCGATCAGACCTACTCGCTAACGGTTACCCCTTCGGCCTACCAAAACTTTAGGCTGTATGGGCGCAACGACAGAGCCGGATATATCGCCGCACCAGCAACGGCCGACAATCCCAACATTCAAAAGGCGTTGTGGATTAGAAATGGTTCGTTGGTGCTTTCTGGATTTTCAATAATACCCTCGCTAACCGAAAGCGATGCGGGAGGAACACCCAACGGCGACTATTTTATCCCTGCCAATGGTGCGCTTGTATTAGACAACCCTAACGCGATTGTGCTGGTTACTGCCGATAGCTACAGGGAGGTAAATGCCGCCTATGGCTTAACAGGAGGTTCCGATGCTGCCTATGGTATTGATGTAGACGATGGTTCCTACGAGGCGTTATCCATTCTTGGTAAAGTTCAGGTTAATGACGGATACCTCTCTACCCGTGAGTCTACAGGTATTGTTACGTGGACAGATGCCTCCTCTCAGTTTATTGTAAACGGTGGGGTGGTAGATGCAAAGCAGTTCAGATCGGGAGGTGCAAGCACCGGTAAGTCGTCGTACATTCAAACTGGCGGGCAGTTTATCCTACGTGGTCGATTCCAGCGCACACCTGCTGCGTATGGCACTCCTCAAGACTTGGCTGCATCTTCAGCTGCTACGGTTAATACCGCTCGTACGGTTAGCTCTACCGATGGATCTAAGGCCGTATTTAGCTTAGAAGACCCTTCCAACGTCTTTTCGATGTCGGCGGGTACCATGAGCATTTACGATATAGTGGGAGGGAAGGCTATTGATATCTTCTCCTCGCCTGGAAATATAAACGTTTCGGGTGGTACGGTAGAGCTGATTCCTACGGCCGGTACCGTATTGGGCGATCAGCCTACATGGTTACTCTCGTCCAACGCCCCTTTTGCCAACTTAACGGTAAGGCGTCCTAGCAGTACGAGCGAAGTGAGGTTAAACACAGGCTACCCATCGCTGGTGGTGCAAAACGATTTTACGTTAAGTACCGCCTCATTCAATGCTAACAACCTGAATGTTTCTGTTGGTGGTAATTTCTCCATCTCGTCGGGCTCTACCTATACAACGGGTAATAACTGGACCGTGCTTAACGGTGCCGGCAACCAGCAGATGGAGGTAAACACCGCAGCGGCATTGCCGCTAAAGAAGCTGAAGGTGGATAAGCCCGCTGGAAGCATCCTTACGCTTATCGGGTCGCAGGCTACCATCAACGTTGCCGACTCGCTAATGATTTTGAAAGGAACGCTGAATGATGGAGGTAAGCTGATAGACATGGTTGCTTCTGCCACTACCACCACATCGTACCTATATAATAGTGGTGTACATGCGGGTGCCGGAAAGATTCGCCTAAGCGACACCGATCCGCAGGTGATTGACGGCGATGGTACCGGTGTTTTTCAAAATCTCGATCTAAACAATACGAACTCGGCCGCTGCTCCCATATCGTTGGCCAGCAGTATTGCCGTTAATGGGGTGCTAACGCTATCGCAGAATAAACTTTTTGATATAAAGACATTCGGCTTAAGGCTTAATGCGTCATCGTTTATTGCCAATGCGGGCCCAACGCGCTATGTTGTTACCGCAGGTAGCTTGGGTGATGGTGGTATTACCCGCGAGTACTCGGCCGCATCAAAGTCTTTCCTATTTCCTATTGGTACGGTTTCTACCCGACATGCGGCACCTGTTTACTCGCCAGCAACGCTTACTGTTAACGGTAACCCATCGGCCTACGGAACTATTACCGTAAACCCAGTTGGGTACGAGCATCCTGCAACAACCAGCAACGGACGCACGTTAACCTACTTCTGGAGAGTTAAATCGAACAACTTTACCTTGGGTGCCGCAACGGTAACCCACTCATATACCTACGACCAGGCAGATGTGGTGGCGGCTGGTGCTGATCCTACAGAAGTGGGGTACGTTCCTGCTCGTTATGTTGCAAGTACCACATCTTGGACTAAGGGAGTCGCAGCCGAAGTAGACGAGACCAATAATATAGTTGGAGGTGCATTCCTTAACAGTAAAGCCTTTATCGATGGCGACTATACCGCGGGTGATGATACGCCAACTAATCCTTTTGGTACTCCAACGAAATACTATAGTAGGCAGTCGGGGGCATGGGATAATAATGCCACCTGGTCGCTAACGGGGCATAGTGGCACTGCTGCTGCATCGTATCCTACAATTAATGACATTGTTATTATTGGAGGTAACGATGTTGTATCCTTGAATAAGGGGACTGTTGCTACACCAATCCCCAGTGCTTATGTAGGTGGATGTGCCAGCTTGCAGATCGAGAAAGGTTCTGCCCTCGATTTGTTTACATATACTGCAGGGAACTATGGTATGGTAATTAACCATCCTAACGGGAATGGGCTAGTTCGGGTTACTGCTCCAAAGGTTACGGTTACTTCTACGCCTCAATTTTTCTCGTTCCCATCTGGAGATTTCTCTGACTTTAATAATAACAAGGGAACTACCGAGTATTATGATACAGATGGTAAGTCTGGCGCTATTTATATCTTACCGTCTAACGTTACCTCCTACGGTAATTTGATACTTACGGCATACAATGGCGACAACCTTGTGCTTCCCAATAGCGCATATATAACCGTTAATGGCGACTTGACCTGTACAAGTAGCGATAATAACAACCTTTCTTGGATATGTATGAGCTGGAATACCAACTATTCGAGCTACAACTACTCCAATGCTTATAATCCTACTATCGAAAAGACGGTGCGTATAAAGGGAAATCTCAACGTCCTTTCGGGAACCTTTATGTTTATGGACGATAAGGCACCTCAGCATCTAATAGTCGATGGCGATGTTGTTGTTGCTCCTGCAAATGGGAATATCAACTGCTTGGTTGCTGGTGGAGGAACTCCTGGTGGAGCTCCTATGCCTAATACAATGGTTATTGGTGATAGCTTAATCAATAATAATAATGTAACCCTACGCAATGGTGCTTACTACTGCAACCTTACCTTTACCGGTGGTAACAATGCAGCGTTAACCAACACCTCTGGCACCCCAACCACCATTCTAAATAAGCTTACTATTGATAAGGGGACATCGCAGAGCACAACTTTTACGGTTGATGTAGCAGGCACATTAGGCACGCTTACAGATAACTGGCTAACTCTTAAGAATGGTACGTTACGCTATACTCGAAATAATCCGAATTCGGATTTTACCATTAGCACCACAACGCCATTCTCGATACCATCTACCGCTGGGCTATTTATCGACTATGCCAACTCGGGTAATAGGAGAATACTTATAGCTAATGCGGCATCGGATGTGAACGATTTATACCTCGATGGTAAGCTAACCATCAACAAAGGTTTGGTGTATGTTGGTAACCCGGGTGGTACAACCAACAATAGCGATATCGAATATTCTGGTGGTGGGCTATCGGAGATTGAGGTAAACGGCGGTTCGCTATTTGTAAACGGGCAAATACGTCGAAACGTATCGTCAACAGTTGGGGTACTTAAGTACACGCAAACGGGAGGTGCTGTTACGGTGTATGGCAATAATCCTATAGCAACACGTGCTAAGCTCGAGGTGCTAAATGCTGGAAGCTCCTTTAATATGAGCGGAGGAACGCTTTCCGTTGTACGTGGCGGAGGAACCACCTTTGGCGATCTCTACCTTCGTCCGGCCAGCGGTGCCGTTTCGGGCGGAGATATCATCTTTACGCAAACTCCTGCGAGTGGCACAACCATTGATGCCGTTCAGAATTATATGCTAGAGAGTAATATTGCGCTGAATAACCTTTTTGTAACGGGGAAAACCGCGGCAACAGCACGTAATGCTACGCTTACGCTTATGGTTAGTCCGCTTACCTTGAAGGGGAATTTAACCTTAAGTAATACCAATAGTATCTTCGTTGCCAACAACCGAAACGTAACTATAGGTGGTAACTTTACGAACAACGGTACCTATACCTACGGTACCAACACCACCACATTTAACGGAAATACGCAAACGATCACCGGTACCTCTACTACCGACTTCTACGATATGGTAGTTTCGCCAGTGAGCACGCTTGCTGTTTCGAAGAATTTTACGGTTAACGACGATCTTACCATAACCAGCGGTGCGCTAAACTTGGGAGCCAACAGGCTAACGCTAAAAGGCGACCTTGTAAATAACGGTGCCTATACCGATAATAATAGCAACGGGGTTGTCCTTCAGGGGACCGCTAAGCAGCTGGTATCTGGTAGCGGAAGCTTTGGGCGTCTGATGCTCGATAATGCCGCTGGAGCAAGAAGCTTAAGTAGCATATCGCTGCAAAACGACCTTGTGCTTAGCAAGGGTATATTTGATATTAACCAGTACCAGCTTACCTTATCGCAAACCAGCAGCATTGGTGGCGCACCATTCGACGTTACCAAGATGGTTGTTACAGATGGTGTTGCCAGCAACTTGGGGATGCGCAAGTTCTTTGCCAGCAATCCTGCGGCTGCATTTACCTTCCCCATTGGAGTAAATGGTAAGTACACGCCAGCCATCTTGAATATCACAGCCAGCTCAACGGTGGGCTATATAAACATAATGGCAGTTAATAGTAACCACCCGGCCGTTCTCGATCCGAATAACGTGCTGCATTACTACTGGAAAACCGAAAGTTCGGGGATTACGGGCTTTAAGGGGAGTGTTACCTATCAGTATCTCGCTGGTGATGTTGCTGGTGGTCCAGAAGCCGACTACGTAGCGGCCAACCTAATGCTACCCGGCTCCTTCTGGAGTAAGGCTACCACGGGTGCAGCTACCGATAATGTCGATGAAACACTGCACCAGGCAAGGTTTAACTTTAACGGGGTAAGCAACCTCTCTGGCGACTATACCGCTGGTCTGGACCCTGCTTTACCAGACGATGTGCCCAGCTACCGATCGGTTAAGAACGGCAGCTGGACCGATGTGGCCACCTGGGAGCCCGTTGGTGCTTCGCCTCCATGTCCTGCTGGTGGTCCTAACGGATTTAACGTAATTATCGACCACGAGGTGACGGCGGATGCCAGCTATTGCTTTGCCTACCAAACTACCATAAACGGAAAGCTCAAGATGGTGAAGCCCTTCTTTGGCCACAACCTCGGTAATGTAGATGGTACTGGAACCATTTATCTGGAAGCCGGGAACCTTCCTGCAGGTAACTTTGACAGCTTTTTAGACTGCTCGAACAATGGAACCATCGAGTATGGTGGTGATGGTACCTATACCGTTATTGCCAGCCAGTTTGATGCGGTACCTAATATGGTATTCTCGGGAACAGGGAACCGTATTTTACCAGCGAAGGATCTTACCATTTGCCGTCGATTTGTAATTAATGGGCCAACGGTGGATAATAGCGTTAGCAACCGTAAGCTAACCATGCTGGGAACAGTGGAACGTTACGGTACCGGTTTCTTTTTATGTGGATCGGGCCCTAATGCCATTGTTAGCCTTTCGGGGACTACGCCTCAAACTATAGGAGGTCCATTGGGAGACTTTGCTGGCACATGCGTATTTGCCACCTTGGAGATTAACAACAGTACGGGAGTTACCATTGGTGCTAATGGTAACATTGCAACGGCAAAGCTGCTGCTTACTAAGGGTAATGTAACCACTTCTACAGCCAATAAGCTTTATGTATTTGGTGGCGTTGGTGCGGCAATACCTGTTAACGGAACGCCCGAATCGTTTGTTAATGGGCCTCTGCAGGCGCGTATTCTTCCTGGTAGCTACTTCCAGTACCCAGTAGGTAAGGGAACGGACTTGAGCCATCCTGTAACGGTTTACTCCAATGCCGCATCGTCTCTCTACTGGACAGTGGAGTACTTCTCGCCAAATGCAACCTATGCTTCCGCTACGGCTCCTTTAGTGGATGTGAATCAGACCGAATATTGGACAGTTAGGCCTGAAAGTATTGCCTCGGCTCCTGGCAAAATTAAGCTGGGATGGGATACCCAGAGCGATCTAAATCCGCTGATGACCATAAATGGAATGCCAGACATGCGAGTTGCCTTATATAATACCGGAACTTCTAAGTGGGAGGAGCAGGCTTCTACCGCTTCTGGTTCTAGCTCGTTAGGAGACGTTGCTACCAGCTCGTGGCTTACCATACCATCTTCTTATGCCCGTTTTACTACCGCTACAGTTTCGTCTACACGTCCTATAGCCTCCCTTAATCCGGGGCCTTCGGTATGTGGTAGCTCGGGTATTCCGGTAAAGGTAACTGCGTACACGGCCATCTCTTTCCCATATACCATAACCTATAGTATAGACGGAACTGTTCAGGCTCCTATAACCATCAATGCTATGCCTTATTCTATTCCAACTAACACTTTTGGAGAGTATAAGCTGCTTACATTTAAGTACAATGGAGGTGCTTTGACGGGTGTGGTAAATACCTCTACTGCAACGGCCTACCAGTCGCCAACGGCATCCAATGCGGGTATCGATCAGTCGCAGTGTAGCAGCACGCACGTATATCTAAATGCAAACAATCCAGCGCCATACGCTGGTGCTTGGTCTATCGTTTCGGGTGCTGGTGGTAACGTAATAAACTCCAACAGCAGCAGTAGCGAGTTTATTGGTATTGCGGGTAATACCTATACGCTGCGTTGGACGATTACCAACGGAACCTGTAAATCTACCGACGATGTGGTGATTGCCTTCCCGTTGATGTCGCAAAAGCCAGGTGCATTTACCGCATCGCCCAAGAACGTATGCCAAGGCTCTACCGGAAAGATATACTCGGTGCCCAACCAACCCGGAACTTCCTATACCTGGTCGTACTCTGGCGGAGGGGTAACCATTACCGGCAGCAGCAGCAGCGTGAGCCTCGACTTTAGCGGTACCTCTACCAGCGGTACGCTTAGCGTTACGGCTACCAACAGTTGTGGTGCCACCAGCGATCCGCGTACGGTAAACGTAACGGTAATACCGCCACCTACGGTAACCCTCGATCCCGTTTGCATTCCTTCGGGATTTGCCAAACCGCTGGGGTGCGCCGAGGGAACTACCGTGCTGAAGGTAACTGCCGATGCGGGACAGTCGTATACCTGGAATATGAACGGACTTGGTGGATTTACCCCAGCCAACGGGGTAGATGTTAGCCAGATATCGGCCACTTGGCTCGATAACGCCACGCTATTCCCCTCGTCGGCACCCAACCCAACCACGCTGGATACGACCGTAAAGGTGACCGTTTTAAATCTTTCTAATGGATGTTCAACATCTCTAAACATACCAATTACTATCTTTAGGAGGGTGCAAACAGGCCCACCCTTCCATGTTGGAAACAACGTGGCTAAGTAGGCCTCTACTGATGTAGCACAGCGAGAACCAGCGCCCTAGGAGTAATGCCCTAGGGCTTTTTTTTATGCTCGTTTGCTTGTTTTGAGGTTATCTGAAGGGTTCTTGACGTTTGGTAGGCGAGGTTATTTGCCTTAGCATAAAGCAGGCGGCATGCTGCTTAAGCGCTAGCTGGTAAAGATGGGGGCCTCCATGTTTGCATGTCTGAGATCAACAATTACAAGCTCGATTAGGAGATGCCCACGTAGGCGGGCATCTCCTAATCGAATGCAGCGCTATTTTAGGTGAGTTTGGGTAGAGGCAGACTCTTTGTGTATCGCATAGCCTAAATTTGAACATGGGGCTACTGAATTTTACTTGTAGCGTTAACCCCGAGCTGTAGGCTCAGCTCCTGCTGCTGTTTTATTGCCCTTGCCGATTTATCCTCCTGCTGGCAGCAGCTCCTTTGTTCGGTGTACATATCGGGCTGGCTATTGGCAGCTGCAGCGTTGTTGCGCATGCGGAATTGTGTCGCTTGTGGGTACAAATGCGCTATTCCGTTAACGGAATTTTATATTTAGAGCCTCTGAAAGCTAAATTCCGCATGCGCAACGGTATGGACAGAGGGTACAAATGCGCTGTTGCGCATGCGGAATTCTGTATCAGGAGGGTACAAAAGCTAAATCCCGAAACGGGATTTAGCTTTTGGAGGCAACGTTGCCGCAATTCCGCATGCGCAACGACACCGTCGTTGGCCCATATGCCCCCGATACCATTGCGGTATGGCGAAGAGTTAGGTAGTGGTATCCCTATTCTGTTTGGGGAATACCTTGCAATTATATTTTCTATGTGCTAAAAATTTCACGCTACATAATGAACTTTTATAATGCATGTTGGTTCCAATATTGAGGATATGGTGTAGCTGCTGCTTTTTATTGCTGTATCGGGAAAACCCTTAAATGTGGTATGGCACCTAGCTCCTTCTCCTGATTCGTCGGCAGAATCGGGATGCCGAAAAAAAATATTAATGGCGTATTAAAAAAAAATGTATAAAAATTACGTCCATTTAAAAGAGTTGCCGTAAATTGTTTTCAAATTAAAAAAACATTGAGACTTATGGAACTTGAGCATCTCGAGTTAAAGAGGTTGGGAAACAACGAGGCCGTGAGCTACACCATGGAGTGGTTGGTTATTATTGCCCTTTTCCCAAATTTGCAGAAAGCGCTAGCAAAGAGCCATACCCCCTTTAAGGTAGCGGTACAGCAGGCGGTAGATGCAACCACCAAGATTGACCTTACCGGAATAACCGCCAACCGTAAGGAGAAGCACCTGGAACGCGGTTCGAACTATTTACGCTTTAGGGGTATTGTTGAGTCGGGCATGCAGAGCAACGAGGTTGCCGAGCGTAGCGCAGCCGTAAAGCTAGTACGTACCATTAGGCTCCACGGATGGCGTATGCAGTCCAAGCCAGCCGATAAGTTTTCGACCTCGCTTACGGGGCTCATTGGTGCCTTAAAGGATCCTGAGTTGGTTGAGGCAATAGCGCTTGTTGGGGCCGATAAGGCTTACGCGGCACTTATTGCATCGCAGGTTGAGTTCGAGAAGGCAGATGCGCTATGTATTAAGGCAAGAGCTGAAAATAAGAAGATATCTCCCACGAAGGCGCTAAAGCAGGTTGGTGTGGAGTTCACTAAGCTAGTAACAGCCATCGAGGGGCTACTGCTTACCTCAGACGATCCGCAGCTCGAAGATATGGTGAAGCAGCTTAACGTGCTTACCCTAGCCAAGCGGGCCACCGTTAGAGGTAAGGCTACCCGCCTTGAGAATGCAAAAAAAGATATGAGCGCTCCAAAGAAGTAGCGGCAACGGCTGCTACTGTGGTTTAAAAAGAGCCATTGTCCCAAGGGACGATGGCTTTTTTTGTGCTGTCTGCTGCTGAGAAAGCTCAGCTCGTTGGGTACTACTTCTTTGTTTAGGGGTGGTACCTCTCCTTCTGCTTGTTCTGCAGGGGGAGTTCCCGACTGTTTGGTGCAGCTTAACTATTCTTTTTAATGTTAAAAGCATGGGTAGAATTACTCGACATTCAAAAAAAATGGTTAATATTTGTGCTGATATGAGGGAATTGTGTGGTGGGATTGTGCTGTTTGACTTTTTTAATCATTACTACCATCCTCTAAAAAGGCCTGTTTCAGGTCGTTAATTTTGTTGGAAATCTTTCTTTAATTAACCATGTTGGCAATGGGTAAGGGGTATACTATATCTGCTATTGATCGGAGGCTGAGAATCCTTTTATTATTTTTTGTACTACTGGCTCCTAGCGTAGGGTGGGGACAGGTAACAGGAATGGCTTGGTTTCAGTTTGAAAATGATCTGAACTCTACATATAATATAGGCAACCCTACTATGAGTAAAAGCGGTAGCAGTTGGAGGTATGTTGCTGGTTATAGTGGGCGAGGATATGAAAGTTCCGGAGATGGAGATTATTTGGATATTACAATCTCGACAGTAGGATATAAGAACATTAGCGTTAGGTGGGCTGCAAGGAGTCAGTCTGCGAGTCCTAACAACAACAGTTTAATCTTGTCAACCAATAATGGTTCTACTTGGAATTCTAGCGCCTATACGCATGTTTTAGCGAATTACTACAACTCCCTTCCTCGGATATCCCTTGACAACTCTTATAGTGATAATCCGAATGTTATAATAAGAATATTGCATAGCCGAAAATCAGGTTGGAGCCGAATTGATGATGTAATCATTGAAGGAGAGCCCAAGTATTGTAGCGCAACTGCAACAGATACTAGATATGAGCATATAAGTAACGTTCAGCTTGGAGCTATTTCTAATACTTCAGGACGTTCTGGCTATACAGATTTTACCGCGTTGAGTACAGATGTTCTTGTCGGTGTAAATAATACATTGACGGTAACTAATGGGCAGGGGTATAATAGCGATGCTTGTAGCGTTTGGATTGATTGGAATGATGATGGTGATTTTACTGGTGCTGATGAGCTTATTGGTACAACTCCATCAGGTAAAGGTCCATATACTTTAAATTTTAGCACTCCCATTGGAACAACACCAGGAAAGAAGAGGGTTAGAATTATGATTTTTGACACCTCGGGTGGCTTTTCTGATCCATGTGCGAGTTTTACCTATGGAGAGGTTGAAGATTATACTGTAAATGTACTACCTGCTGTCACCTACTACTCTCGAGGAGGTGATCCGACTCTTCTTTCTAGCTGGAGCTTGAATAGAACAGGTGCAATAGCATCACCTCCAAATTTTACAAATCCTAATCAGGTGTTTGTCGTACAGCAGAACAGTACCATTACAGCCTCTTCTGCATGGAATATTTCAGGAGCTAATACAAAGTTACAGCTAGAGGATGGAGCAACCTTAACGGCCAATGCAGCGGTAACCCTTAGCAGCAATACCACGCTACAGCTCGATGCCAACTCGACCTACGCGCACAACAATACGGGGAATGCGGCTACCACCTTCTTTAATGCGGGTACTGAGGTTATAGATCCTACATCGACGGTGAAGTATGGATATGCAGGGGCACAGAATGTGGCTGCAGCTACCTACGGTAACCTTACCATTGCAGGTGGTGGTGCCAAAACGCTACAAGGCAGTGCAGAGGTTCGTGGTACCCTAGATCTACAGCAGGGTGCATTGGCGCTTGGTGGCAACCTGCTTACCCTATCGGGTGATGTAACCCGCACGGGAGCTGCTTCAGGAACCATAACAGGCGGAGCTACCAGCAACCTTGCCATTGGCGGCAGCGGCAGTCTTGGCACGCTATTCTTTACCGCTGGTGCCCAAACACTGAATAACCTTACCTTAAATAGAACGACATCGGGAGTTGCAATGCTTGGAACTCCGTTAACCATAAACGGAACGCTAACCCTAACCAGCGGTAAGCTGCAGCTGGGGAATAATGACTTGACTATCGCGAACTCCAGCTCGTCTGCCATTACGGGTGGCCCATTCTCGGCCAACAATATGGTGGAGACTAACGGAACAGGTTCGTTGGTAAAGGCGGGGGCCGCTGTTAACGATTTTAGAATAACCTACCCTGTAGGGAATGGGAATGTTTACTCCCCCATGGTGCTTTCTACCTTAACAGGTACAGTTGCGCCAGGTGCTACATTAAAGGTACGAAGCGAGGCCAATGCGGCTGCCGATATCCCCGGTGCTACCCCTTTAAATAGGAACTGGGTAACAGCATCTACAGGTATCTCGGGTACCATTCAGGCTGGAGTTAATTTTGACTACGATGCTGGCGACGTGCCTGCAGGTGTAACGGCCACCGACTATAAGTTCCTTTATAAGCCATCGGCATGGGGCGTTCCTGGCGGTACTGTTACCAATTCGGGAAGCGAATTGTCGGCTTCGGCTGCAACCTCGCTCACGGCGGTATGGTCGGCTTCGGTAACACCTCCCGAAATATTCTACTCCTTCCAGAGTGGTAAGTGGAACGACCCTGACTCTTGGACCTACGATCCATCGGGTACGGTTAATCCGGGAGCAGGCGTGCCGGGAGCAGGAGATATGGTACATATAATAAAAGGTGACGTTATAACTACCGAAGTTGATGGTATAGTTGTGAAGGAGCTCGATATTAGGGATGGTTCTGTAGATTTGAAGGCTACATCGGGCCATAACTTTGGAACGGTATACGGTACGGGGATTCTTAGGCTCACATCGAATACCTTCCCCGGAGGAGATTTCTCGCAATTTGATAGCGCAACCGGAGGTACCACCGAGTTTTACGGCTCGGCGGCAGACTTTATCTTCCCTAAGATGACCTTTAATAACCTGATTGTTAATCTTGACAACACAACCTCTAAGCGTATTGTTGCCGGAACTAATAATGCCCTATTTACCATAAACGGAAGCTTAACGGTTAAGAAGGGTATATTTCAGATTGGAACCGATGGAGGTACCAATACCAGCGCTAAGGTAGTTGTTGATGTTAAGAAGGATATAACCGTAGAGTCGGTCGGAACCATCAAGGTCGGAACCACAAAAATTCATGATGGATCGGTACCTGGGTCGGGCTACGCAGGTGGTTCGCTAGTTCCACGCTACTACGATGTTTACCATAAGGTATATATTGGCGGAAACCTTTATAATAAGGGTGGCGTTGTAAAGTTTATTAGCGACAACATCACCTATCCTACCTATACCTGGCTTGCGGCCGAAGGGGCTGCCTCTGTTCGCTTCTACGGTTTAAGTAACGCTTTGCTGCAGTGCGATGGGCAGACAGACTTCTACAACCTAATAATGGATAAGGGATCGGATCAAACCTACGAGCTCAATGTTAGCGCTAAGCAGTATTGGCACTTTAGGTTGTTTGGTTGTAATGCATGGGGAGGATTTGGAGCTGGTGCCAACCCCGAAATAAGAAAAGCTTTATGGATAAAGAATGGAACCGTGAGGCTTACTGGTTCTGTAACTATTCCATCGTTGGTAGAAGGTCGACCAAACCCTTCTACCCCTAATAGTGGCGACCCTAACCAGGACTATTTTATCCCAGCCAACGGCGCATTGGTGCTAGATGGTTCGGATGTGGTAGTTATTACTACAGCCGATGATTACCGCGAGGTGAATGCCGCCTACAACCTATCAATGCCGAGCAACCAATGCGGTATTCAGTATCATGGTGGCGATCCAACGTCGTTTTCTATCTATGGTACCATGCGGGTTAACGATGGATACCTATCGACTCGCGAGTCGGGAGGTTTGATTTTCTGGCCCGTAGTTTCGGGGGTAATGGAAATCAACGGTGGTTTTGTGGATGCTAAGCAGCTGCGTTCGGCCGATGGAAATGCTGGTATTGCTTCCTACATTCAAACAGGAGGGGTGTTTCAGCTTCGCGGTCAGTATGAAATAAGCACTGCTGGAATTAATACGGGTGCTCGTAATGCATTGAAGGTTGCCAACTCGTTTACGGGTAATACGAATCAGACAGGTTTGCAGGATACAAGAGGTACCTTTAATATCGAAAGCGCAAACAACGTGTTTACCATGACAGGTGGAGAAATTCGTCTCTACAAGTCGATAGGGGATAGCGATCAAGGTGGTGTTTACGATAACATGTCAACCAACTATACCGTAACAGGGGGGACTGTCCGAATAATTAGCGATAACGCCGAGCGTAAGCGAATTGGATCATACCCGCCAATCTACAACCTCGTTATCTCCAAATCGAATAGTAACGCAGGTTATGCCGAAATTGATACCAGAGCGGGGAGCTTACCTTTGACCGTTCTAAACGATTTGACCATAGAGAATAATGCTAGGCTTAACAATACCAACACATCGCTAACGGTGGGGCACGACTTTACCTTGGGTACTGGAGCCATATTTGACAATAGAACGGCTGCTTTAAACTTTAATGGAAATGGTGCGCAGGTATTTGACATTAAGGGGCGCTTTTATAATAATGGAACAGCCGATCAAGGCGTTCAGGATGTTACCTTATCTAACAAGTCGAACTTAACAATTCAAAGTAATGGCTTGCTGGTACGAAACAGCTTAACCATATCGCCCGAGTGTGTTCTTAACGATAATGGACAAACAGTTACTGTACGTGGTAACATCACCAACTCGGGTTTACACCAAAGTAACGGTGCTGGTTCTATTACGCTTGATAATAATTCGGTTCAGCAGATTGGTGGTAGTGGAGATGGTGCATTTGGAAACCTCTTTATTAATAAAAGTGGAGGTTCGGTTTCGCTTACTTCCAATATAGCCGTAAATGGCGACCTGCGCTTGGCAACCAACACCTCTAGCTTAAACATTAGCAGCTACAACCTTAAGTTGGGGAATACCAGCAATGTTTACAGCACGATGGCAGGTACAACGCAAACATTTGATGCCAATAGGATGATTGTTACAGGTGGCTTAGGGTCCGACGGTGGCGTTACCCGCACATGGGGTGCAACCGGAACTTTCCTGTACCCTGTAGGAACCACCGGTAAGTATCGTCCTGCTACATTAACATTTAATAGCGCACCTACAGCGTGGGGCGATGTTACTGTTCGTCCGGTTGCCAGTAGGCATAAGCTGCTGCCAGGGGCGAATAGTGCCTTAACCTACTATTGGAGCGTATCTAGTAATGGTGTTGCTGGGCTACCTAGCAATGCGGTATCATGGAAGTTCGACTATAGCAATGGTTTTGTGGTAGCGGATTTGGGAGGAGGTGCCGAGGCTAACTATGAGGCACGCATATATAATCCCGTTACATGGGAGCAGAAAGGGGTTTCGACAGTAAATGAGACGAACCACTATATAGAGCTACCGGGTTATTCGAAGGTGAATGGAGATTTCGTTGCCTGCTTATCGACATTGGGTAATACCGTTCCTGCTTACTATAGTAACCCAACGTTATTAAATGGAGGAGTGTATCGTTGGGAAGATAAGGAGAACTGGACTACCGACGAGGCTCGAACTACTCCTGCTGCTTCTGCTCCGGCCGCTGGTGCCCTGGTGGTAATTGGTGGTAGCAGCATGAACCATACCATAACAGCAACTGCAAGTGGCAAAACAACCGGGGGACTGATTATTTATAAAAACTCCACCCTTGATATTGGGACAACGAACGGTCATAACTTTGGCGATGCCGAAGGAGAGTCGGTAGGAGGACAGGGTACATTACGAATTGCTAGCAACTATTTCCCCGCGGGCGACTTTGGTGCTTTCCTTAATACAGGTGGAGGTATTGTTGAGTACTATACAACAACTGGCAGCTTAAACCTAAATGCTGCCTCGATAAAGAATACCTACAATAGGCTGGTGCTGAATCCAACACAAGCCGCTCATAGTATAACGGTTTCTAAATCGCCATTAACAACTAATGAGAATTTAGAAACTAAGGGGCCTGGTGCTGCGCTTATTAGCGTAAGTAGTACCGTTAAGGGCGATTTGAACGTACAGGAGGGAAGAATGTCGATAACTGCGGCAGTTCCTATCACGGTAAACAACGATGTTAATGTAAGCGCTGGTGCAACGTTTAATGTTACTGCAGGAACAAGCGGTAGCTTAACCATTTATGGGAACCTTAAGAATGATGGAACATTCGATATGAATGGTTCTGGAGTTTACGCACCTGTTTACTTTAAGGGAACAGAAAATAAAACGATCTCTGGAGGTGGAGCTACTACCGATTTCTACACGCTAACGGTTGATAAAGGATCGGATCAAACACCTATTCTGGAGGTTGCTGGTATTAATATATCGTTTGCCAACTTGGCTCAAGCGTTGTTTATTAATAACGGTACATTTAAGGTGTCGAGCTCTCAAGCCCTTTCGTTAACCACTACCTCCGACTTTGTAATCCCAACATCGGGATGCTTAACCAATAATGGGGCCACACTTACTATTGGAAATACGGGTGCTAATGGTTTAAGACTTCTTGGAAAGTTTGAGAATCTAAGCGGTACAACCAATATTGGAAAAGATATTGAGTATGCTTCGGCTGGTCTTCCAGAGTTTAGCATGGCAGGTGGAGCGGTTAATGTAAACGGACAAGTTCGTCGTAATACCAGCAATACCGTTGGTTCGCTTAAGTATACGCAGTCGGGAGGCGATCTTCTGGTAAGAGGGGTTGGCGTAACATCCTCTCGTGGCGTATTTGAGCTGCTCAATAATAGTATTTATAACACCAGCGGTGGAACTATTACGCTACAAGCCGCAGCTGGTGGAACTATGGGCGATGTTTACATAAACCCGACCTCGTCTACGGTTACGGGAGGTACATGGCTGTTGGGTAATGGTGCAACGGCCTCCAACTCTAATTTTATGCTTTACTCGTCGGTACCTCTTTGGAGCTTAGAGGTGAATGATGCAACCCGACCAAAATCGGTACAGCTGAATTCTGTTCCTTTGGAGCTAAAGGGCGATTTGGTGATCGATGCCGGTAATACATTTAGAGCCGACGATCTTGATGTAACCATTGGTGGTTCCTTGATTAATAGTAACACCAATGCTGCCGTTGGCATAAATCAAGGCGGTTATCAGGCAAGCAGCTCCGCTACTTCGGTGCAAAATACCACCTTAAAGGGAGGAGCAGGGGCAATAACAGGTGTTGCAGGTAATCTAACCAACTTTGCCAATCTTATTGTAGAAAAGACATCTTTAGCATTAAATCCCAATACCTCTATACGAGTAAATGGTAACTTCACTCATAAGTCTGGTACCATTCAGGACGGTTCCAACTATATTGACATAGCCGGTAATATTGAAACCTCAGGTGTTGTGCAGAGTGCCTCGACCAGTGGAGGGGTGAGGATGGTTGGTGCAGCGGTACAGTCTATCTCTGACTATGATGGGAAGCCCGGTGCCACTTTTGGAAACTTTACGATTGATAATAGTGCAGGGAGAGTGGACTTGATGGATAACTTGACCATCAATAAAAAGCTCTCGTTTGTAACGGGAATCTTTAATATTGCAGGGAAGGAGCTTACGCTGGGTGCAGCTAGCACCATAGAAGGTGCCAGCAAAACGGCATACATAACCACTAACGGAGTAAACTTTGACTTAGGTGTGGTTAAAAATTACGCTATAGGTAATAATACATTTACCTATCCTATCGGTGTTGCCGGCAAGTATACCCCCGTAACGATTGGAATTAATGAGCTTTCGAAGGCAGGTGCGGTGAGGATTAAGCCTCTAAACGAGAAGCACCCGAACTTGGTGGGCGCTACCGACGACCAGCTGAACTACTATTGGAAGATAGATGCAACCGGTTTTCAGAACTATACGGCAAATATGGTCTTTAACTATTTGCAGACCGATGTGTCTGGAAATGAAACGGCATATGTTGGTGGACGATACTATAACGGAAACTGGAATCCATCTTTAGGTATTGCAGGGGCTGTAAATGCGGGTGCTAATACTATTACGCTTTCCAACCAAGCAACCGTTGTAGGAGACTTTACTGCGGGTGAGAGCCCCAATTTTGACGATCAACATGTTTACTACAGCCGTGTGGTTAATGGTTTCTGGGACGATCCTAACTCATGGAGGTTGGATAGTCCTTCTGGTCCTACAGCGACAGTAGCACCTAACGGTAATCAGGTAATAATACAAAATAACCATACTATTACCATCCGAAACAATAAGGAGGGGGCAACCTACTCCTTGGAGGTTCAGGAAGGCGGAACCCTTGACTTAGGAAAGACGTGGGGACATAATTTCAGAGTTTTACGTGGTGGCGGTACAGTAAAAGTTACCGCCTCGGATGATGGACAGTTTAAGTGGGTTGCCTGCGATGCGAGTGAGTTTGTGGCAAATACTACAGCAACATTTGTATTTACTGGTGCTGGTCAATTTGAAGACGAGTATTCAACCTTGCCTAATGTTGTATTTAATGGGGCAGGTGTTAAGTTGCACGATCGCTCTCCGCTTACCGTTCGCCAGAACCTGACGATTGATGCTGGAACTTTTGTAAAAACTTATATTGCTGGGCAATCTTCCAAAAACTACTACCTGCATATTTATGGTAACTGGACCAACAATGTAGGGCTATCTGGATTTGATGAGTCTAAAGTTGGTATTATTAACTTTGTGGGTGATAAGCCTCAAGTTTTAAAATCGACTGCAGATGAGTCCTTTTATACGTTACAGGTTAGTAAAACGGGCGATAAGCTTACGCTTGATGCAAAAACAATTGTTGTTTGGAATTTGCTGATGTATAGTGGCGTTATAAAATCGTTCCCTACCAAAGAACTCTTTCACTTCTATACGAGTCCAATTATGTATCCTGCAGTGCCTGCTATTTGTTATGTTGATGGGCCGATGCAGAAGAGACTACTTAATGGTACCACTTTTGAATTTCCTATTGGAAAAGATGGGCGTGTAGGAAAAACAACTGTAAATGCGATTACACAAACGACGTCTCCTGGTATATGGGAGGCTGAGTACTATAACGCTAGTCCTTCTACGAATACACCGTCGTTAGACCCCAAAAGTTTGCAGGCACCTCTCGAAACGGTATCTAACGATGAGTATTGGAGGATTAAGGGACCTGCTGGAGGACAGTCTAATGTTAAGCTTCGTTGGGATGCTAGCAGCGCTGTTGTTCCATTAGGTGTTACCAGTAGGCAAAAACTTCGTGTAGCAGAATGGGATGGAACAAAGTGGGTTGGAGTAGGGAATAAGGTGACAGAAGCCGCTAAAACCGTAGAGACGACAGCCAGTAGATCTTTGGCTGGTACTAACAAATACTACACCTTATCGGTGGAATCTTTACCTACGGCAACCATAAATGATGCTTCTTCTACCAAATCAGGATGTTTGTACGAGACGCCAACCGTTGTGCTTGATTTGACAGGTAATCCAAGCTTTACCGTTGGATATAAGATTGATGAAGGGGCTACCCAAACAGTCTCCGGGATAACAGGAACTCCTTATTCCGTATCCAAAACGGGGTACCAATGGGGAGGAATAGGCGATCACACATTACGTGTTGTAAGCATTAGCGATAATGCGTTTACAGGGATCAAAGATTTTGTAAAGACTATTACCATTACCGTAAAGGATACGCCCGATCCGGCTATTGACGGGAAAGTGACTGCTGCTAAGGGCGAGACGGTTACCTACGAGGTGCATGATAAGAAACCCTCTAGCACCTATGTGTGGACGGTAACTAATGGTACTATTCAGGGGGCTAGTACAGGTAATACTATTACGGTAAAGTGGAGTACTACAGCTACGTCAGGAACTGTAACTGTGAGAGAAACTAACTCGACAACAACCTGTTTTGGTGAAAAAATAGTTAATGTAGCGTTGCAGGCATCTCTTAGTCCTGCAATTGCAACCACCAATACCGATAAGCTCACCAACGCGTGTGCCAACGAGACGGTAACTTACTCTACCTCTTATGTGGCAGGACATGGATATTCTTGGAATGTTACTGGAGGAACCTTCGTTAATGCGGGTGCAGGAAACGATGCTTCTATTAAGGTTACATGGGGTTCATCTGGCGTGGGCTCTGTTAGTGTTACCGAGTCTGCGGTTGGGTTTGCTCAAGGTACCGATACAAAAAATATAACAATTCGTTCCTATCCTTCCTCGTCGCCAACGCTTACCGACATTTCGGTATGTAATGGTAGTAGCGGTGAGATAGTGATAGGTAATCCAGAGGCTGATATATTCTACCAGCTTCAGCTCGAACCTGCAAATTCGGATGTCGGTTCGGAGATAAATTCGGCTCCGTATAAATTTGTAGTATCGCCAGCAGCAACCTCTACCTACCATGTTAGGGCTCGTAATGAGTATGGTTGTGCTGTTGTTCTGCCTGATAAAGCAACGGTTACAGTTAATGCAAAGCCAACGGCTACGCTTACGCTTTCCGATGCAGATGGCAAGATTTGTAAGGATGCCTCCATAACATTTACGGCACCAGCCGGTGAAGCAAATTACGAATTCTTTGTAGGAGGTGTTTCTAAGCAAAGTGGTGCTGCCAATACGTTTACAACAAACTCTTTAGCCGATGGGAGTAAAGTGAAAGTCTCCGTAGCCAATGCGGCTGGTTGCGTGGCAACATCTAGCGAATCAACCATTACGGTGATGAACCCAGCTGGAGCCCCTTCTGATATTACAGGAGTAGCAACCGTGGGTACTCTTCCTAAATCGGAGGTGTATACGTCAGGAGGACTAACAGCCCCGAATACTTACCGATGGGAAGTTTCTCCGGCAGGTTTTGGAACAGTAGGCGCAAATGGTGGCGATAGCTTCTCGGTTAATTGGACAACGTCGGGTAACTATCTTGTTAAGGTATTTGGAACTAACGAAGGTTGTGGCGATGGTGGATCAAAGCAGCTTGTGGTGAACGTGGGCTTGCCCGCCAAACCCGTAACACCTACCACTACAACCAACCCAATTTGTCAGGGTACGGCTAGTAGTACGGTGAGCATTTCGGCTGCTCCGGCAGGTGCCGATGCCAACTTGTATGTATGGACGCTGACCCCTGCTACTGCTGGTACTATTACCGGAACAACAGCTAGCGCAACTATAGCCTGGGATGCGGCCTACGCTGGCGATGCTAAGGTAGATGTTACGGCTAAGAATGGAACTGGAGCAGGGCCAACTTCTGATGTGCTTACAATAACCGTAAAGCCAGCTCCTGCGGTAGCTTGGGATGCGGCTAACGTCTACAAAGGATGCGCTGATGGTACAACTGTTCTTACCTTGACTAATTCTACCTATCCCACCTATACTTGGAGTGTGCAGGATAATATTGGCGGGTTTACGCCAACCAACAGCTACCAGCCTACCATTACGTGGCTCTCTAATGGGGCTATCTTTGGTGCGGGCGTAGTGCAGGTAAGCAAGAATGTTACCGTAGTGGTAACGGGTACCAACGGATGTACAACAACATTAACAAAGAGCGTAACGGTATACCGTCGTCCCGTAACAGGGCCGCCCTACCATATAGGGAATAATATTGCTAAGTAGCGCTAAGGGCATCTCGAAGGAGGTGCCCTTTTTGTTTCTACCTCCTTGTGCAGCTACTTTTGTGCTTACGAATGTGCAGGTGTAGCCTGCGCGATGTGTGAATAAGTACTGCACTGATAGTGTGCCGATGTTGCTTTTAGCATTGGTGAGCGGCCGTTTTTGGAGGAAAACAGGTGAAGAGGAATGTGTTGTGGAGATTCCTTTTGCACTTGATTGAGAGGACTGCTGCAAATAAGTTGAAGTTCTTTTTGGGTGAATGGCAAAAAAAGTTAATATTTGTAGTTGTGCAGGGATCGTGTTGTAGGATCGTGCTGTAGATTTGATTTAGTGTAGAAGAGATGGTGTAGAAATACCCTGCCTGCGACTAGCTCGCAGCTGCTATGTAACGTACGCTACATTCAACATACCAATGGCTATGGGTAAGGGATCTCTATCTACCATTCTGCAACGCGCAGCGCTTGCTGCTATTCTTCTATTTGTTGTGCTGCTACCCAATCGGGGCTGGGGGCAAAAGACTTACTACTCCTATAAAAATGGCGATTGGAATTCGGTTAATACTTGGACGCTAGACCCAACTGGGACAACGCCCATAGGTGCTGCCATTCCAACTTTGGCTGATAATGTGGTTATTCGTAATGGCGACGTGATCTCTTTCACTACTGGCAATTCCATTAAAGCGAAAGTCATCGAAGTGGAGAATGGTGCAGTTCTTGATCTTGGAAACACTACAGGACATACTCTTGGGGATGTAAATGGTAAAGGGTTGCTGCGCATCTCCTCTACCACGCTGCCCTCATTTGGGAATGGAAACTTTAATAGCGCAGGCGGTGGAACGGTGGAGGTATATGCTAGCGCTAGTATTACCTTAACAGCTGCAGTCACCTATAACAACCTTATTCTGAACTTTACTAACTCGACAAATAAGCTGATTATTGGAGGAACTAGCTCCTATAATTTTACGGTTAATGGAGATTTGACCATAAAACAAGGAGGATTGCAGATTAATAATGGTAGTGATTATGCTAAGACTTTAGTGGTTGATGGAAATGTAACGGTATTCTCGGCTGGATCTATATCTGTAGGAAATAATAACTCTTACATTGATCCTATAAACAAGGTTATATTAAAGAGTGACCTTATAAATAATGGGGGGAATGTGACTTTCTATTCGGAATATTATTTCTATCAAAATAGTGCCACCGTTACTTTTAACAACCCATCCAAAGATCAGCTGTTGCAATGTAATGGCACTACCAAGTTCTGGAAACTAGTAGTAGATAAAGGTGTAGACGATACCTATATGCTGGATGTGCAGGCTAACGCTGCTGGTAATTTTACTATTGATGGGAGTTTTGATGGAGATGTCCCTAATCCTGACGAACCTGGTAGTTTGAGAAACAATAAGGCTCTAGAAATCTATGCAGGAACATTGCGTTTAGGTCAAAATATTTCGTTACCTGGAATTGCTACAAATGGGAATGTTTTTGCAATTGATAGTGATGCTCAACTTTGGCTGGATGGGGCAACAGTGGCAACTATTGATGTAGGGAGGGCTAGTGATGAGTGTGTGATTATATATGGTAAACTTAAAATAACTGGAAATAGTACCTTTTCTTCCCTAGGCAGCGAAGGCATAATTATTCGAGGTGCTGGTATTTATGAGCAAAGTGGTGGTGATGCTACCGCAGGCGTATTTCGTACATCTGCAAGAGGAGAACTCGGGTTGCATAGAGGTGGTGTGATTATGAATGGTGGTAGGCTTACTATTACAGGAAATGTTAAAGCAGGGCAATATGCCGCGTTTACCCTTCCTTACCCCAACAATATCTTTCAAATGAGTGGAGATGCGGTGCTTGATATAAAGGCTTCTACTAGCAGTAGTGAAGTTGGTGGTGGTCGTAGCATATTGCTAAGCATGGATCCTAAGAATGCTAGCTTAACAGGAGGTATGGTTATTATTAGTGCAGATAACCGTAATGCAGGTATTGTTTCGAAGGTGCCTTTCTATAACTTAAGTTTATTGGGGAATTCTAATAATGGCCGTAACATTTCATTGAGTAACTATGCCGGTTATAATCCAGGAGGAACGGATGCTCCGATGGCAGCGGTAGCAGTACAACCTCTAGAGGTTTTAAATAATTTAGTAGTGCAAAAAGTTGGTGGTACAGGAAGTCTTGCGTTCAATGCAAACAACCAAGATGTAATCGTTGGTGGGGATATGCTTATAAGCGCAAATGCCACCTACACCCCAGGCACAAATACCACCCGCTTTAATGGTAGTAGGGCACAAACCTACACCAACAACGGTACCGCCAATCTAAATAACGTGGAGCTGGTGGGGGGGAGTACCTACCTTACCACCAAAACAGATATGCAGGTAAACGGAAACTTAACTATTGGTGAGGGTACTACGCTATATGACGAGGGTAAGACGGTTACAGTTGCTGGAAATATCTATAATAGCGGAAAGCATATAAGCACTGGTAGCGGAAGCATTAACATGTCGGGTAGCGGTAAAACGATTGGAGGTTCGGGTAACGGTGTATTTGGTGTGCTTAAGCTCACCAATGGGAATGCAACGCTTGCCGCCAACCAACGGTTCGATGGTAGCGTTTCGGCATTACGTCTTGTTAGTGGTCTTTTGGATATTGGTTCTTATAGGCTAACCTTAGGGACCTATGCATCGGTATTTAGCGATAACGGTACGGGAACTGCATTTTCGGCAGCTAAGATGATTCGAACGAGTGGACTACTCTCCGATGAGGGTGTTGTAAAGGATTACAGTGGGAGGACAGATACCGATCCCTATCCCTATTTGTTTACTTACCCAGTAGGTTTTGGTAGCAGCTACCATCCGGCAACGCTTAGGCTTAACATTAAACCTGGTCAACTTGGTCTGGTTACTGTAAAACCGGTTAGCGGAGCTCATCCGCTAGTCGATGCAACGAAAAGTTTGGCTTGCTACTGGAAAACAAATACTACTAACTTTTTGGGACTTAATGCTGACTGGTTGTTTAATTACATACCATCTACAGATGTTAAGCCTGCTGCTACCAATGAGAAAGACTATATAGGAGCAATATTTAGAGGCGATAGGTGGATAACCGACCCATCGGTTGTTACGGTTGATAAGACTAACCATAACGTAACCTCTACCAACCAGCCGCAAATTGAAGGAGAATATACCGCAGGCTTGTTGGAAGCATTTGCGGCACCTAAGATATACTTTAGCATTATCTCCACCGGCAATTGGAATTCTCCCAGCACTTGGTCTACCACTCCTGGAGGTGCAGCAGGAGCTACTATTCCTGATGCCAGCTCTATTGTGGTGGTTAGCGATACTCATACAGTAACGATTCCTGCTACAGTTAATGCTTCCTGTAAGCGCCTAATCATAAAACCAGGGGCAACCCTCGATGTTAAGATTCCGGAGGCAACAGTAACCCGTAGCTTTGGCTACCTAGCCGACCAATCGCAAGGTGGTGGTGGTACTCTTAAGGTGGAGCTAGCTGCTGCAACAACTTTGCCTGGTGGAGATTTCTCTGACTTTTGTGGAACCAATGGAGGTACAGTGGAGTACTATGGGGCTGAATCGAGAACATTGCCTGCAGCTCCTCAAGGTACGTACTATAATTTGGTGTTGTCGCCAGAGATTAGAACGCGATACTCCTTTCAAAGTGGGCAAAATACCATTTATAATGATTTAATCTGCACTGGAAAAGACCTAACCAGTGAGATGGCTACAGCTACAGCCTCCACTAATATTTCGGTAGGAGGTAATTTGTTGTTAAGGAAGGGGGCCTTTTATTTTTGGAATACAGGAGCACATAAGTTGGAGGTAGGGAAAGATGTGTTGGTAGATGCAAGTGCTAACTTTAGGGTTACAGGTGGATCGGGGCATGCTATTTCTATAGGAGAAAACCTTAGGGCTGATGGATCTTTCGATGCTAGCTATGCAACAACAACGTTTAAGGGAATCGTATCCGGAGTGGTTTCTGGAAGTAGCAATGTTACCATAAAAGATTTGGTGGTTGATAAGGGCGTGTCAGCATCAACAAAGTTAACCATAAGCAATGGCAATACTACCATAAATGGCTCTACTAGCCTGTTGAACGGAGAACTTCTAGTGAGCGGAGGGGCGACCTTAAATGTTAACCATCCAACAGGTGGTGGATTTATTATACCATCAACGGCGGCTCTTACGGTTGATAGCCCTTTGGCAAAGGTTACTGTTAATAGTAATGCTTACGGTAACGATGGAGATATCCTGCTGTTTGGGGCGTTGGGAGTTAAGCTGGGTAACCTGTATGTTGGACCAGAAGGTGGTGGACATAACTATGATATTGAAGTAGGAGCAAGTGGTGTACCTACTATTAGAGTTGATGGCGGTAACCTCTACGTAGGGGGGCAGATACGCCGAAGCGTTGCCCAGTTTGTAGGATCGTTGCGCTACTACCAGGGCGGTGGTACGGTTCATATTTTGGGAAAGAATCAAAATGATAGTCCCAACTATTCTCTATCTACATTTAGGAATAATCAAAGAGCAAAGTTTGAGGTACTCAATGTAGGTTCTGTATTTAGCATGACCGGGGGAACACTCCGAATTGCAGAAGGAGGCGGGAATAATTTTGGAGATCTGTATGTTGAACCAGAATCAGCGACGGTTACAGGTGGTGTCGTGGAGTTAGGGGCATCGAGTTCTAGTAGTAAAGATATTCGTCTTTCGGCATCCTGTCTTCTTCCATCTGTGGTGGTTGGGGGGAGCATTACTGCTACAAATACCATTTATCCGTTACAGATACTAAATGACTTGACTATTGTATCTAGCGGTAGGTTTAAAGCGAATGGTCTTGATCTAACAATAGGCCGATCGTTATTTAACTATCAGCCGAACGATGGGTTTCAGCATGGAGCAGCTGCTGGTGCTACCCAAACCACCACATTTAGAGGTGGTGGTGATGGACAAATAGTAGGCACATCAGGAAGCAATGTGACTTTTTCGACTCTTGTAGTGAATAAGCCAGGTGCAAAATTAGCATTGGGTACTACTTCGAATGTACTTGTCGAAAAAATGCTAGATCTATCGGCAGGTACGCTTCAGGATAAGGGCAATACAATTACCGTTAAGGGTGATATGAAGAATACCGCAGTGCATGAGAGCGATGCCAATAGTGCTACCGGTATTGTATTTGATGGTGCTATTGCTTATGGGACAACTCAGGTAGCGCAGCGTATTTGGAGCGACGTTAAGGGGGGATTTGGTAATGTCACCATAAATAATGCAACGGGAGTAACCTTTGATGATGAGTTTGCGATTAATAACCGTCTTACTTTTGTAAAAGGTATTTTGAATATTGATGAAAACCTTTTGCGTCTTGGTGTTAATTCGGAAATTCAAGGTGCTGGCGGTGGCAAGTATATCATGACAAACGGTATTTATCGAGACAAAGGAGTCGAGAAGGTATTTCCCAAATCTATGGGCATAGTCACTTTTCTATACCCCCTTGGAGTTGCAGGAGGGAAGTATACGCCATCAACCATAACGTTGAGCAATAACAATACCGATGGAGGTAGCATTCGGGTCTTGCCTATAAACTCGGAGCATCCGATGCTTGTTGATCCAGCCAACAAGAAAAACAACTTGGACTATTACTGGATTGTGGAACCTTCGTTGAACTTGACTGGCTACACATCGACTATGAAATTTACTTACGTAAGTAATTTGGCGTGGAGTTCAGATTCTAAGGTAGGACGATTTATTACGGATAACTGGTACCCATTAGGAGGTATTACAGATGCAGCAATCGATGCAAGCAGTAAAACTTTCACTATATCGAATAAGGATTACCTAAGAGGGGAGTACACAATTGCCCATCAAGAAAACTTATTTGGTAAGCCTGTCTACTATTCTAATGTAAATAGTGGAAACTGGGAGGATAAAAATTCATGGCTGATAAAGAAGCCAGAAGATCTAGATGTGCCTGCGAACTATACTTTACCTACTAGTGGTCCAAATGGTCATAGGGTGATAATTAAATCAGGTCATACTATTACAATTACACAGAATAATAGGCAGGCCTATAGTTTGGAACTTAATGGTACGCTAAACCTGCAGGATAAGATTTACCATGACTTTAGAAGGTTGACAGGGAGTGGTACGCTAATGATTGCGGCCTATAACGGGCAGTTCCTTCCTCCAGGTGGTGATCTTACCGCCTTTACCAATCAGTCGGCTTCTACCATAGAACTTAATGGGGCAGGTACGCTAGATGCTCGTTTTACGGAGTTTCCAAATCTTAACTTTACAGGGTTAGGAGACAAGGTTATTCCGCTTTCGCTAAACTCGCGTTACCATACTGTTTACGGTAATCTTACCATAGCCGATGGTGTTGTTAAAAAGTTGGGATCGTCAAATCAAGGCATACTCAGAGTTTACGGGAACTGGGACAATAAAAAAGGCGCTGGTGCTTGGGTGCCGGGAACCTCGCAGGTACAGCTGGTGGGTGATAGAAATCAGACTGTAAGTATTGCAGGTACGGCTACGGAGCAATTCTACAACCTGCAGCTGCAAAAAAATCAGGCTTCTCAAAAGCTTTCTTTAAGTTCTTCGGTTGATGTTACCAACTTGCTATCGCTGAATAGGGGGATTATTGATGTAGCAGCAGGTAAGGTGTTACGTTTAACATCTACAGGTGCTGGTTATACCAGAAGTGGGTACACTATTGCTGATGCTTTTGTAGATGGTGCAATGCAGAAGAACATGTTTTCTGGGTCAACATTTACTTTCCCTGCTGGTGATTTAGATCACTCGGCACCTGTTAGTGTAGAAAATACATCTACGTCTGCAACTCCGTCTTATTGGGAGACGCAGTACTACAAGGCTAGTCCAAGTGCTATAGGTTCGTCATTTGATAACGCACAGCTGAGCGGTATCAGTGATAGGGAATACTGGCGAATTAAAAATACCTCTTCTGGCGCATCTGATAAAGCCTACGTTCGTCTGCAGTGGGATGACTTTAGTGGTATGCCATCCATATTGCAGAGCATGAATAAGATTCGTGTTGCGGAGTACAATGGATCCATGTGGAAGTCAGTTAGCGATGCTGTCAATGTAGATAAAGCGGCAAAAACGGTGTGTACAACAGATCAACGTCTTAATGCTAATGCGAATAAGTACTACACGCTTTCGTTGGCAGGCATGCCTACAGCTGTATTATCAGCACCTTCGCCTACGGAGATTTGTGGTGGTGAGTCTACCAACATTACGTTAACCATGACAGAGGGGGGACCTTGGAAGATTCAGTATACGGTGGATGGTGGTACACCAGTTTCGCTAGATGTTCCAATATCGCCATTTACTTTTGCGCTAACAGGTAGCGCTATCGGTTCGGCAGTCGATAAGGATATTGACCATAAGGTAAAGGTGGTTTACGTAAAGAATGCAGTAGGAGATGAGAACTATATTAATTCGAATGAGGTTGGGATTAAGGTAAAACGTACACCTAATCCAGTAATTGTTGGCCCTAATCCTTCTATGCAAGGAGCCTCGGGTGTTAAGTATTCGGTTACTGCCGTTTCAGGTGATAGCTATAGCTGGAGTATCTCAGGTGGTACAATTACGGCAGGTGCTAATCTCAATGAGGTGACGGTTACATGGAATTCTGTTTCGTCAGGAACTATTAGTATTACCGAGAAGTCATCTTCTAATAGCTGTCCTGTCACTACGTCTATGGATGTTAGCTTAGACACTAAACCTACCCCGCAAATTACCGCAAATCCATCATTAGTAACATGTCTCAATAATACAGTCGTTTATTCTACAGCACAGTATGGTGGCAATACTTATAGTTGGGAAATTTCAGGAACTTCTGGTACTGATTACGATATTGTATCTGGAGGCCTTTACCAATCATCTCTAGAGGTGAGATGGAAGACATCAGGGTCCAAACTGATTAAATTGACAGAAACCAAAGGCGGTGTCTCAGTCTCTGATCAGAAAGCAGCTCAGGTAAATGCTTATCCATTATCTAATAAGTTGGTGTCGGATGCTTCTGTATGCAAAGGGAATGCTGCATCGATAACAGTTGCCGCTTCGGAGAGTGGGGTTGCCTACCAGCTGTTTGATAATTTAGGAGCTCCTGTTGGTGGTGCCGTAAATGGTAACGGAAGCACAATAACCCTTACGCCAACAATAAATGCACCTAAGGGTATTTACAGTACTTACGAAGTGAGGGCAAGTATAGGGACATGCCAAACATCTCAAACAGATAAACCCACACTAACGGTACTTGATGCTGTTGTTGCAACGGTGGTTTCAGATAAGGGAACGGAGGTTTGCAGTAGCGATCAGGTGAAATTTTCCGCTTACGATAACGGTGTATCTCCTGTTGGCTCTGTAGCCTTTTATCATAATGGGGTATTGGTGCCTACCGAAAAAATTATTGGAAATACCTATACTACCAAATCGTTGGTTGATGGTGATGAAATATACGCGGTGGTTGGAAACGGAGCGTGCTTTGCCTCTGCCTCTCCCGTAAAGATGACGGTAAAGCAATGCATACCTAATGATCCAATTAACCCGCCATCAGTTGCTAGCACAACAGCTTGTGCTAGTACTGCCGCAGAAAAAATGGTTACGAACGTTTCGTTGGATGCTTTGCCTATAGGTGCCACATCGCTTAACTGGTCGATTATATCTGGGGCTGGAGTAGTCTCCTCAACAGGTGTATTGACTGCCAGAATTGAATGGGCCGTTGGGTATACAGGAACTGCAACGATTTCGGTAGTGGGGAGTAATGCTAGCGGATTAAGTGCGAATGCTAAAAGCGTGAATGTAACAGTTTATGCACGACCTATCGTTACCATTGAGCAGGTATCAAAGCCTGCAGATGCAAATTCATATACAGCTTGTGCAGGAGGTGTCATTAATCTTCAGGTTAAAGAAAATGGGTATTCGTATACATGGAGCATAAGTGACAGCCGCTTTACGTTAACGGCTGCTACTAACGAGCAAACAGGAGTTACATCTCCAGCCAATAGCACGCTATTCCCTGATATAGCAGCTGGGATTCTTAAA
This sequence comes from Alistipes sp. ZOR0009, assembly GCF_000798815.1. Taxonomy (NCBI): domain Bacteria; kingdom Pseudomonadati; phylum Bacteroidota; class Bacteroidia; order Bacteroidales; family Rikenellaceae; genus Alistipes; species Alistipes sp. ZOR0009. The sequence continues at coordinate 60,606 of NZ_JTLD01000003.1, forward strand.
AATCCAAAGGTTAGCGTTACGGTGAAGGATACCTATGGTTGCTTTAATACAGCCGATCAAACATTAAACTTTTATCGAATACCCGTTACAGGCCCTCCTTACCACATTGGAAACAATATCTCGAAATAAGATAGGCGCAAGGTGGCTCTTTTACATAAAAAGATGCCACCTTGGTCTTTTACCCTCTTGGTACTTTGAAAGATTGGGACTTTCTTTGTGTTTGTTTATCTAAAAGATGGTTTAGGAATGGAGGGAGTACAAATGGACGATTACCGTCAGTTCTTGTTGAAGGTTGCCAATACCCGAATGCCTTTTGGTAAGTACGAAGGGCGGTTGCTGTTGGAGATTCCAGAACTCTATTTAGTGTGGTACAAGCAGAAAGGCTTTCCTCAAGGGGAGTTGGGTAAACTGTTGGAGCAGATGCTAGAAATTAAGCTCAACGGATTAGAATCTATTGTGTGGCCATTGGTAAGGCGATAAGTATTCTCAAACATTTATGGCAATTCTAGGTATGCGATATAAGCGATTTCGTAATATTTTAACGCTCCTTCTTGTTCTCCTTTTTCCAGCATTACTAACGGTTGACTATGCCTACCAATCATTTATAGTAGAGCCGGATTCTGTGGTTGTAAAGAACGGAATGTTTACTGTAACAGATAGCTTTAGTGACGGGAAGTCGTTAGGCCTAAAAGGCGAAGCTGAGTTTTACTGGAATCAGCTGCTGACCCCAGCAGCACTAGCTGCCGATACCGCCAAGCGGGATGGCTACCTTAAAATTCCTGGATTATGGAATGGTGTTGAGGTTGATGGCCGGAAGCTCGAGGGCAAAGGATATGCTACTATTCGGTTTTGGCTAAAGTTATCCCCCAATAGGTGCTACGGATTGAAACTAAAGGAGTTTGAAAGTGCCTATTCGCTGTGGATTGACGGAAAGTTAAGGGCTCAATGTGGGAAAGTTGCCAAGTCGGCTGGTGAGATGGTTCCCTGTTGGGCGCGGCGGGATGTTTATTTTGTAAGCAGCAATCGCCCCACAGAGGTGGTTATACAGATCTCGAATTTTCACCACTGGAAGGGTGGTCCTGAGGATACCATTATTTTAGGACGCGCGAGGGATATTCTCAACCTTAAATCGTTGCAAGAGGGGGTTGGCTATTTTATATTTGGAATATTTCTGGTGATGTCTTTGTACCATCTGGTACTTTTTCTATATCGAAAGACTGATCGATCTGCCTTGCTGTTTAGCCTCTTCTGTTTTACAATAATGGTAAGGTTGCTAACCACTGGAGAAAAGTTAATACTAAAGATGCTACCCGGTATTGACTGGGTTGTGGCGGTTCGCATAGAGTACCTCTCTTACATTATTTCTCCTCCGCTGCTGCTGCATTTTATACAGCAAATGTACCCTCAACTTTTCTCTAAGGGTGTTCTTCGCATCTCGTATTTGCTTGCAGGCATGTTTACTTTGCTGGTTATTGCGGCACCATCTACTATTTTTACCTATACTCCAATTGCCTATCAGGTTATTATTTTTATTAGCGGGATTTACGTGTTCTACGTTTTATTTAAGGCGGCAATGGAAAAGTTGGAAAACTCATTTGTTTTCCTATTCAGCTACTGCTTCTTTTTCATCCTTCTAGTAAATGATATTCTTTTCTACAATAGAGTGCTGGATACGTCTTTTCTATCTCCGTTAGGGGTGTTTGTGATGATCTTTTCGCAGTCGATGGTGCTTTCCAAAAAGACATCCGTGGCATTTCGCGAAGTAGAGGTGCTTACTGCTAGGCTGCAGCGTTACAATCGGGAGTTGGAAAGCAAGATTGAAGAGCGTACGCAGGAAATTCGCCTTCAGAAAATGGAAATAGAGGCTCAAGCCGATGTTTTGTTGGAGGTTAATGGCCAGCTTACCCGGATGGGGCATCTGAAAAACGCGCTAATGGCGATGATCGTTCATGATTTAAAGAATCCGTTGAATATGGTACTGAACTATTCGAAGGATGATCGGATAACATCGGCCGGAAAGCAAATGCACGGATTGGTGCAGAATATCTTGGATATACAGAAGTATGATAACGACAAGATGGTGCTTTATAAGCGCCGGGTAGAGGTCGGTATGGTTTTGTCAAAAGCTATTTTTAGCGTAAACTATCTCGCGTACCAAAAGGGCGTTCGGATAGTTAATAGGATTCCTGCGGGCTTAATTTTGGAGGTAGACGAGGATGTCTTGGAGCGAATATTTATAAACCTGCTGACAAATGCGCTGAAGTATTCGCCAATTAACTCTGATGTTATTTTGGAGAGTCGGTTGGAGCATGATTACTGTCTTTTTGAGGTGGTAGATAGTGGACCTGGGATTCCGGAAGATAAGATTTGCATAGTATTTAATCAGTACGAAAGCTATGATGAGCGGATGCTTGGGCGCATAAAGCCAAGCGGATTGGGCTTAGCTTTTTGCAAAATGGCGGTTGATGCGCACGATGGAGAGATTGGGTTTACAGCAAAAGATGGAGGTGGTTCTATCTTCTGGTTTAAAATTCCTGCTCTAGAGGTGCCCGTCTTGGGCGAACTTCAGCCTGAGATTTTGGAGCAAACGATGCCTTTTGCCCCTGTCTTTGAGCAGCCGGGAGAACTTGACCTGTTTAAGGCAAATTTGAGCCTGCTACTGGGTATGCAGGTGCACGAGGTAAGCCGTATTAGGAAAGTTTTGAACGAGCCTAGGTTTCAGAGTAACCCGTCGTATCAGGAGTGGATGCAGAGTCTATTGGAATCTATTTGGGGAGGTAACGACTATCGATACCAAAAGATATTGGAGGAAACAAAGGTACAGCTTGGCCGTATGTCGGCTTGCCACTAACTTTTGGAAAGCGGTAAGGTAAAATGCATGGTTGTTCCAGCACCTTCCTGACTCTTTATTTGCAGCTTGCTTCGGTGGAGCTCTAGGATTTGACTCGCTAAGCTTAGGCCTATTCCCCAGCCTCTGGAGTTGCTGCTTTTGCTCGCTTGACGCTCCTTTTGCATTGTCAAGATGTGCTCAATCTTTTCAGGAGACATTCCGATGCCGTTGTCGGCAACGCTTATGGTAACATGCTGATCTTCCACTTGGCTAGAGATGGTGATGCGGCCATCCTTTTTACTAAACTTAATGGCGTTGGATACAAGGTTGCGGATGGTTGAGGCAATGAGTTCCCGGTCGCAGGTAACCATTGCATCTTCAATCTCAAGCTTAAGTTCTATTTGGCGTTCGTCTACTGCTGTTTTGGAGAAGGTGCTCGCACTTTCGAGTATCGGTGCAAGCTGTACGATTTCGGGATGGTAGAAGTCGGTATTAGGTATTTTAATCCAGATAAGCAGGTTGTTTAGTAGTTCGTAGGTGTTGGAGGCCTCTTCCTCTATCTTCTTTAGGGCATCTTGCATGGCGCTCGAATCTTGTCCTGTTTCTAGCGTCGATTTTGAAAGAAATTTGATTCCTCCTATGGGAGTTCGAAGATCGTGGGCGATGATGGAAAGGATCCGCTCTTTCTTTGCGTTTAAATCCCTTACCTTTTTGATGTTGTCAGCCAGCTTCATGGTAGAGTTTAGACGGGCGTTCAGCTCTATCTTGTCGAAAGGCTTGCGGATAAAATCGAGCGCACCCGCTTCGAGGGCCGCCTTGAGGTGCTCGGAACTCACCATAACACCTGTACACATGAGAATGGGGATGTGTGCAATCTGCTCATCGCTCTTTACGAGCTTAATGTAGTCAATTCCATCTATCCCCGGCATCTCCCAATCGGTGATGATGAGATCGGGCATTTCTTTCTTGGTAATCCCCAATGCTTTGATGGCATTGTTGGCTAGCAGGATATCGTACTTCTGCTCAATTTCCTCGATTGACTCAACTATAAGCTGCAGGTTGTTGGCTTCGTCATCTACGATTAGAATCTTCTTTATGCTGTTCTCCCTCATATTCGTGCCCGGTACTTTTAAAAAACTTTTCAAAAGTACTTAATTTATGCTGTTATATACCGATTTGTTAAGAAAAGAATAGGAATTTATACCTATGTCGAGATGGTATAAATAGCTATATTAGCGCGATAAACAGGTTTACATGTTGATAAGGATAGCACTGGCTGAGGATAATGAGCTATTTCAAAAGGGGATGATCGCCGTTCTTAGAAAGATTCGGGATTTTAGCTTGGATATAGTGGTGGATAATGGGAGGGATTTGCTGGATAAACTTGCCTACGATGCGGGTATTGACGTTGTGCTGCTCGACATCATGATGCCCGAAATGAACGGAGTTGAGGCGGCTACTCAGATAAAAGAGCGCTATCCCGATATAAAAGTTTTAGCCATAACAATGGCCGATCAGGAGATTTACCTGCAGCAAATGCTGGAGGCTGGTGTAATGGGCTATGTCCTTAAAGATATAAAAGCTGAGTTTTTCGAAAAGGCTATCAGAACCGTTTACGAGGGTAAGAACTACTTTTCGGAGGAGCTGATTCCCCTTTTTGCCAGCAGAATGGTTGAAAGTAAGGCAAGCAGCAATGCCGACCAGCTGCTTACCAAGCGCGAGCGGGAGGTGGTAAACCTCATTGCTCAAGGTTTTTCCTCCGAGAAAATTGGCGATGTGCTCAACATCAGCGTTAAAACGGTTTCGAACCATCGGAATAACATCTACAGCAAGCTGAACGTGCAAAACACCTCGGAGCTTATTTCCTTTGCCTACAAAAATAGAATCTTGACAATAGACTAGGTAGTAATTCCTATCTGAGCTGGGTGCAAATAGCTACGTAACGGCTAGCTATTTGCACCCTGTTCTATTTTGTGCTCTTGTCGGATCTTTACGCCACACTTAAAGGGGCGTTAATTTAAATCTGTCTTGATTCTAACGTCTGAAGAATGGGGAAATATGGTGTACCAGAGTAGCTCTGGTATGCTATATTTTTCTGTTGATCTGAATAGTGCAATTCAACCGATTTTAGGAAAGAGAGAGTGGAAGGTAGCTTAGAAGAGTTGAAGCTCTTTTGTGTTACCCATAAAAGGTAAGGAACTTTTTAAAAAAGCTCCTTACCTTTTTGCTAAAAGCCCGTG
>NZ_JTLD01000004.1:300000-392510 GCF_000798815.1 Alistipes sp. ZOR0009
GTACTATTTGAAAAACTAACATTAGTAAACTCAAACTTTACCATCACAACGCCTCCTAAAACAGCACCTGAAATGAACTTATCTCCAAATTTTTGTCTGAAATCAGCCGGATTTCTACTTTTATAAATAGATTCCTGAATTGAATTCTTAAAAGATGGTTCAAATGGAGCCATAGATATCTCTCCCTTTACTATTTTCATAATTGCTACCCCCACAATGCTATTTGATTTTGAAACAGTTTCCTGGGTAAGCATTTTTTCATAACTTGCAGAAAAACTAAATCCTGCATAGCCAGCCTTAGCACTTGTTGAAAACTTTTTCTCAACCTTATCCCGCAATTCTGATTCATTAGTAGTCACAATATAGTCCCACTCAGACTGTTCACTACAATCCACAGGTCTAACAAGAAAATTATCAATAAAAATTTTATTTGTTGTAATTTCGTCAGTAACATCCTTAACACCAAACCCCAAGTAGGAATAAAAATCAGCATTTCCTAGACTTTTTCTTCGAGATAACTCACTTTGACCTTCACTTGCAAATTTTTCCTTGAAATTTTCTTCACGAACCTCACTACATGAAAATAACAGAGAGATGAACACAAAATAGATTATTAAACTTTTCATTAATGTAAAAATTAAGATTTATTCAACAAAAGTATAAATATTAAAATACAACACGTCATCAAAAAATTGTTCTAAAACATCTACAGATAACCTTTCTTAATCATAAATAAAAAAAGAAAATAGAAACCGCAATAAAGAGGCAGCATTGCATCTTATGCTGCTGAATATACGGCTAGGGCTACTTAGGCTGTAACTGCTCTAAGGCAGATTGGTAAACGCTTTCGAAGTCTTGAGCGCTTAGCCACTGTGCACGACGAGCATTTTTACCCAAAAATATTATACCATCCTTACTTTTTCCCTTGTAGGTAGTCACTTTTTCGCCGTTGGCATCAAAAACAGCCAGGGTTATGTAGACGATGGCGCGCGAGGAGGTTTGGTCTAAGATAAATCCACCAACGGTTTGGTCGAAAGCAATGTCGCATTTAATCTTAAAGGTATAGAAGTAGGTTTTAGCCGCAACTTTCTGCTCTGCATTAAGCTTAGATATGCCTGCAAACCGATTTAACCCCTCCCTATACTTTATTTCAAAGCTGGGACTAACGGTTACTGAGTCGAGCTTAAAAATTTGAACCAAACGCTTAAGCGTTTTACATTTAACGCTTTCGTTGAATTCCGCGACCCGAGAGCTACTACCAAAGGTTGCCATTTCGGTATCTTGGGTACCCTCGATGGAGATGGAGGCGACCATTCCTTGGCGGGAATCTTGCGCAACGGAGGAGCCGGCTGCCATCCATAGGATAAGGGTTAGGCAAAAAAGAGCTTTTACATTTTTCATTGCTTGCATGTTTTTGTTAAACTTAAAATTTAGCTGAGGCAACCTTTAGATATAAGGAAAGCCTGCATGGGGACGCAGGCTTTCCTGTTTCTAAGTAATAACGTGACTTACTTACATTAGAAACTGGCGGTTGTTTGGAAGCTACCGTGATTGAAAAAAATTTATTTAGTAAAGTCGAATGATATTTCGGCACGCGAACGAATACCCGTGCTAAACCTTGCAACTCGACCTGTTATCTTTCCTTTTATCTGATTGGGGGTGAAAATGCTAAAAACAACGGTCGATTGATCATCATACCACACATAGTTACGATCATCTAGCTTGGTAGGATTGGCAAAATTCCCATAAAAATCAGACGTTGCCTCTCCGTATAGAGGAACACCGAAAGTGTACTCCTTTCCAACCTCAACTTGAGAAGCATTAATCGCAAAACTAAGCTTCAGACCTTGTGAAGTAGCATCTTTAACTATTAAAGACCTAAAGACTTCGAGTTTAAATCCATATTTGCCTGCTTTAGTGTAGAGATTACAGCCTGTAGTGTAACTATAGGCATCTGCGCCAGCAAAAAGAATACTTCCTGAGGTATAGGAGTACTGAGCATCGGGGAAAAGCCCTACAACGGACGCCTCGGTAGTAGAAAAGCTAACTGGATCGCCATAAAATACCGTCCCCGTACTACTTACAGCATAAGCACGAACATAGTAGGTAGTTTTCGCGGCTAGATCGGCAAGCGTTACTGTAAAATTCTCATCTTTAGCTGTAGAAACGATCTTTTTAATCGCTCCCGTTAAAGAAGAAGTCGTACTATAGCAAATTCCCTTTTCAGTAATAACAATTCCTGTGCTATTTTCAACCGTTCCGCCTGCAATAGCCGAAGTGCCGCTTATGCTACTTACGGGTGCGGTTTTTACAGTTAATGCAACCTTATCATCCTCTTTGGCGCATCCGATTAGGAGCATAACTAAAAGAAATGCAAGAGAAACTTTAAATCTAAACATATGTATTCGCTTGTTTGTGCAACAGGTTGTTTTGTAGCAATGAAGGAGATATATGTATCTCAATAAAAAGAAAAAATCACAACCTGAACAGCTATTTTACTTCTTAAAATCAAAAGAAACTTCGGCATCTGACTTGACACCTGTAGCGAAACGCGTAAACTTACCCGATATCTTTCCTTTTATCTGATTGGGGGTAAATACCGAGAAGGTAACCTTTGATACATCGTTATCCCAGATATAAAAATGGCTATCAAGCTCGGAGGGATTAGCAAAGTTTGCCCAATTGCAATTAGCGGCATCTCCAGAGCTAGAAACCACCAGCGAATACTCCTTCCCGACCTCAATTTGAGGCGCTTTAACGGTAAAATAAAAGGCTTGCCCCTTAGAGCAACCACCGTAAACGCTTAGCGACTTAAAGGTTTCGACACGAAACTCTCCTCCACTTGATTTACAGTAAAGATTACAGCCCGCAGAGTAAGTGTAGGTATTGGTGCCACTAAAAAGAATATTTCCGGCAGTGTAAGAATACTGGACGTCGGAAAACAGGCTGGTAGCAGCAACTTCGGGAGTTGTAAAGCTTACTTGATTGCCGTAAAACAGCATTCCAGTAGAACTTTTTGCATATGCACGAACGTAATAGGACGTTTTAGGTGTAAGATTGTTAAGCGTAACGGTAAAGTTGGCCGTCTTCTCTGTAGCGAGAACCGTCCTATCTGAAACAGATGGATTAGCAGCAGTTCCGTAGCAAATACCCTTTTCGACAAAAATAATCTTAGAGTCGGATAGGATATTACCCCCTGTGACTACGGAGGTGCTGCTAAGATTGCTAAAGGAAGCGGTAGTAACAGCAGGAGCCGTTCCAACATCCTCCTTCGAGCACCCAAATCCGAATATAACTAGAAGAAGTCCCAATAAACCTGTCAATTTCATACCTTCAATAAGTTGTGGTGTAACATTAACTTTAAAATATTATTCAAAATAGATCGTTTTTCATCCAGAATGAATGTTCATTCCATTTTTAGGCGAAAATTTTTTATCCCTTAAGCGTATCCCATACCAAAGCAACCTGACGCTCGATCATGTCGTCAGAAACAGGCATATTGGTAAGAAGCGCATAAGAAATAAAGGAACGAACGCCGCCCAATACAAAGTAAAAAAGCTCTACGGTAGGGATATTCTTAATGTACCCCTCTTTTTGCCCCTGCTCAACCACCTTAATTATAGGCGAGAAGAATTCTTGATCTTTCCGACGAACATCTTCGCGTAATATCGGAGAAAAGTAGAACTGCTTCAAGAATAAATACTCGGTGGGATTGCTTAGCATGTAGGCTATGGCACAACGGCAGTAGCTTTGAATTAAAAATTTTGCACCAGCATCGTTCGATTCCAGCTGGATAAACAGCTGCTGCTTCTGGCGCAAGTAGCTGTAGCATTCGTTGATTAAATCTTCCTTGCTTGGAAAGTAGTTATAAATTGTACCCATTCCAGTATTGGCTTCCTTGGCAATGAGACTCATAGGAGTGCTATGCTCGCCATTGGTTACCAACAGATGAATTGCTTTAAGTATAATTTGCTCCTTCTTTTCCATGCGGCAAAGAAATGAAAATGGAATGAATATTCCAAATAGTTTTTAAAATCACCTTCATTTCCTCGAAAAAAAACAGAATAAAAAGAAAGTAAGAGGGAGTCCAAATAGTTTGCCCATTTGCTTTTGGTTGGAGCAATGCAACAGCGAACCTTAGCTACATTGGTTGGTAACAGAAGTAAAAGGTAAAAAATAAGATCAGAGAGACAACATTAAAAGGGATAGGCATTAAATAAAGGAACTTAAGGCCTTTTTCGAACAAGTACAAGGCATATAAAAATGGCTCTAGGTATAAAGGAGAGTGCAGACTAGTAAAGCAGCATCAAAAACAGGTATGAGAAGAAGCTTTGCCGGCTAAGAAAAAATAATGGAAAACAGAGAAAGCATCAAAAGCTAGAATTACACCGCTGGATGCCAGTAATTAAGGGGTAGTAAGCGCCAAAAAGCAAACATGCATCAACTTTAAATAGCTTTATTTTAAAAAATAGTGATGCAAGGTTTTAAAAAAACGGGGTTTAGTAAGTGAGCGCTCAAAAGAATACCAATGTAAAACTTTAAAAAGAGTAAAATGAAAAGTTTAAGAAATGTAGGTGGACTATTACTTGTTGGTTGCTTGGCTTTATCGTTTGCATCGTGCAGCAAGGATGATGATAAGACTCCTGCCCCACTAAAAGTTGAAGATGTAAACGGAAGCTACACCGGAAAGCTAATCACCGAACAGAATAAGGTAAAGAGCGAGAATACTATAGCATTTACTGCAGACAAAAACGTAATTACCATAGCAGATCTACCTGTAAAGGAGATTGTAACTTCTATCGTGAAGGATGCAAAGAAAGTTGAGACCGTACTAAAGGATCTTGGCAAGGTGAAGTATTCGTTAGACTACACAGCTGCTTTATCGGCTACCAAAACGAGCGTATCGCTAACATTTGCTCCTAAGGCGTTAGAGATTCAGCTTCCTGTTGATGGTGCAAAGAAAAAAGTGGTAGTTACCTTTGCTGCAAAGGCTGCTGGCACATATGCCAACGACAAAACCCTAAAATTTGTACTTACAGCTGAAAAGGTAATGGTTGACGATGTTGTATTAACTCCTTACGACGTGGTAACCTACGATGCTTCGGTAAAGAAATAGTAAGGAATAATAATTGTTGGTTGTTTGCCACGGAGGCGAGCAGCCAACAATTTTCGTTTATATATAAATTAGGTGTACCCAACTAGTTGATGATAGGGGAAGAGGGCAAAGAGCAGGAATTAATAAATCGGATAGTAGGAGGAGATATCGCTGCAATGAAGGAGCTATACGGCTGCTATTCGGGATATCTTACTGCTGTATGTGCTCGGTACATCTCGAATAAGGATGATGTTAAGGATATTTTACAGGAAAGCTTTATAAAAATATTTCGTTCGATAGAAAATTTTGAATACAAAGGAAAAGGATCGCTTAAGGCGTGGACAACTCGTATTGTGGTGAACGAGTCGCTAAGGGCGATAAAGAAAAAAGAGAAGCAGGAGATTATTAAACCGACATGGGACTTGCCGGAGGTAGAAGAGGAAGAAGAGGAGTCTGATTTTGCAGATATTCCTACCTCGCTTATCTTAGAAAAAATACAGTCGCTTCCTGTTGGCTACAGAACCGTATTTAACCTCTACGTTTTTGAGAAAAAAAGCCATAAGGAGATTGCATCGATACTAAACATTACAGAAAATACATCTGCATCGCAACTATACAGGGCTAAAAATTACTTAGTAAAACAGATAAATGAATACAGATTAACAGAGATAGGGGAACTATGAACAGCAAGTGGCGTGATAACTTAAGAGATAGGATGGAATCCCATGTAGAGCCTACGCCGGATGGTTTGTGGGATGGTATTGAGCAGGCAATGAAAAAGGAACGCTCGACGGTACTGCCAATTCAGAAGGTGAAGGAAGTATCGTGGGGTAACCGTTTTAGAGCCGTAGCTGCGGCAGCAATAATAGTGCTGCTGATGGGAGACTATACTCTTAACCGCTACAACGAGCATGTTATGCCCTTTGCACAACAAGTAAAGGTAACGCAACAGGCAGATGAGGCAAACGTTTTGGCAAGCGCCTTAACCGCTACCAGCCGTAAGGAGCAATCGGGAGCCGATACCACAAAGCAAGCCTCTTTGCCAGTAGAAAAAGAGGTTGCAGCGGTAGATTCGGTAAGAGTTATTGCTGCAGAACAGTATATTGAGTCGAATAATGAGGTAGCCATAGAAAATCCGATGGCAGCCCTTGCAATAAATACCCCAAACTACAAGCCTGGCTACTCGTGGAATACCAGATTTTCGGAGCAGGTAAATAAGCAAGACTTCACGAAACTGCTAGAGCAGGATACCCCCAAAAAAGATATCCCCAAATGGGAGGCAAACGTATATGCCGTAAATTTAGGGCCCAGCAGCCCCAATAAGGAGGAAGGTTATGCCAATTTAATGAGAGGAAGCATTACGGTTAATGAGGAAAGCCTTGATACCACAACTACAGAACAAAAATCGTATGGAAGCATCATTGCCAATAATAAGAACAACACCGTTTACTCCAACATCAACCATAAAAAACCAGTAACATTTGGTATTTCGCTTAGCTACAGCCTGAACGAAAGGGTAAGCATAAGAAGCGGACTGGTATACACCCTCCTTTCGTCGACTTTACGATCGGGAAGCCAGCATAACTACTACAGCAGCAAGCAAACGCTCCATAATATTGGTATCCCGGTAAATATTTGCTACAATGCCTTTAAGTATAACCATATGTCGCTCTACGTAACGGGAGGAGCGCTTGCGGAGAAAAACATATCGGGAAAAATGACAACCGACTACATTGTAGAAGGCCAAAAGGAGTCGAGTGGAAGTGAAAATGTAGAGATAGAACCGCTACAGTGGTCGGTGAATGGTGCAGCAGGTATCCAGTACAGCCTACTACGAAATGTTGGGATATATGCCGAGCCAGGCGTGAGCTACTACTTTAGCAACGGCAGTAAAAATGAAACGATTTATAAGGAAAAGCCGGTAAACTTTAGCCTTCGGGTTGGATTTGTGATAGGCCTAAATTAATAAAGACTCACGCCCCTTTAATTTGATGGCTTTACATATATTTTAGCTGATAAAAGAGACAGGAGGCAGGCATTTTTTGTAAATCGCACAAAACTGAATACGTAGCAGATATACATAGTGAACAAGAGCGTCTGGTTTACCTTTATTTTAACTTGAAATCTGATTAGACACAGATATGGGAACAGATGCTTGCAAGAGGCGCGATTAACCGCGTCTCTTATTGTATACGCCCTTTACAATCAACTAATTGAAGAAAAGCATCAACCAGTTAACTGCGTAAGAAAGACATAAATCGCCAGCAGTGGGCATAAAACACAAAGCGCAGGCTTTACGTCTGCGCTTTTATGTTAAATACAAGTGTCTCTAGTTATTTTTAGCCGGACGGAATGGATTTACCCACGACAGGAACGGATTTACCTTACGGGTTTGAATCCACACCTTACCACGGCCGCTAAAACGGCACACCAAGCCCTCGCCCGAGAAGAATAACGACTTGTACCCTCCTACTCGGCTAATATCGTACTGCAGACCTTCGGTAAAAGCAACAATATGGCCTGTATCCACCACGTAGCCATCCTCGACGTCGATTGGAATGATACCACCGTAGGAGTTGAACCAAAGATCGCCGGTTCCGGAACATTTAATAAGGAATAAGCTCTCGCCCGAGAAGAATCCCTTCATCAAACCCTGAAACTTAGACTCTACATTAACCGTATTGGCCGATGCCACAAACGCGGTGTTCTGTAAGAAGATCGTTTCGTTTTCGAGATACACGTGCTCCACATCGCCGGGGGCCGAAGGGGCTAATTTAATCTCTCCAGCACCGTTGCGGGCGGTGAACTCGTTAATAAAAAGCGATTCGCCCGTTAAAAAGCGGGAAAAGCCACCCTTAAGCTTGGTCTTCATCTCGATGTTGGTGTCCATCGTTGCCATTGCGGCCGCTTCCACCTTTAGCGTAACATCCGAAGGGAGCTGTACGGTGATAAAACCGTAGTCGGGCTTACAGTCGAAGTGAAAATCTAAGCCCTTCTTATCTAAAGTTTGCATCTATTTTCTAGGTTTAAGTTTTGGACCAAGGGTAGAACCAAATGAGGAGGAGTTGTGCGACTGAAGCCAGATGGTTCCGTTGCCGCGGAACTTACACACCAACCCTTCGCCGCCAAGGAAGGAGCTCATCCAGCTTTTTCCTGCCTTTGTAAGCGAAAAGTTAAGGCTTTCCTCAAATGCCACGATATGTCCGGTATCGACGATGTACTCGCCGTTTACTTTTACGGGGTAGATGGCGCCAAAAGAGTTTACCACCACCGTTCCGTTACCTTTAACCTTTAGCCAGAAGAGAGGCTCGCGCGAGATAAGCGATTTAAAGCCCTGCCAGCTGCTATCGATATCAATTCCTTGGGTGCTGGCCACGTACGATCCACCTTGCACGATGATTCCTTCGCCATTAAGCTCGTGTACCATCATATCGCCGGGTAGAGTTGCCCCTAACCATACCGTTCCGCCCTGATTGCCACCGTAGTAATGGTTCAGGAAGAAGCTTTCGCCAGAGATCATGCGCTTTAAACCACGCATAAAGCCACCAGATTGCTTGGTGTGCGTCGAGGTGGTCATCTCAATGTTGGGGCTCATGGCAATCATGGCTCCGCCTTCGGCTGTAAGCTGGCTGTTTGGTGCCAGCGTGATTTTTGCGGCCGACGAACCCGGACGCATTTGCAGCTCGACCTTAACGCCTGCTGCCGTATCTGTTGTTGAATATGTTTCCATGCTATCTTAAATGACGATTAACCCAAGAGGCCAGACCAGAGATGCTGCGAGTTTGAAGGTAGATCTTTCCTTTTCCCTCTACGCGCGTTACAAACCCTTCGCCGCCAAAAAAACTACCGAATAAGCCGCCCGCAAGCTGAGTTTTCAGCTTCATTCCTGGCTCGTAAGCTACCAGGTGGCTCGTATCGACAATATATTCGCCGTTAATCTCCTTTTCTACCAGCCCACCGTAGGCGCCAAAGATAACCTTACCGTGACCCGACACCTCAAGCCTAAAAAGTCCTTCTCCACCAATCAGGGAGCTGATACCAGCCCACGAAACGCCCAAGTTAACGCCTGGTTCTGAGGCAATGTAGCCTCCACGTTGGATACAGAATGTTTCGCCGTTAAGCTCCTTAACCATCATATCGCCAGGAGTGCCCTGAGTAAGCTCGAGGGTTAACGGTTTTGAGGTGTTGTTGGTAAAATGATTCACAAAAAGACTTTCGCCACCAAAGAACTTCTTTAGCAAGCCACGTAGGAGGCCTCCGTTAAACTTTGCCTCCATGTCGAGCTCGGCAGCCATACTAGACATGGCGTCGGACTCGGCAATAAACGATTCTCCCGGCTGGAGCTCCACCTTTACGTGGGCAAAAACCGGCTTCCCTTCAATGCTAACCTTCATCGATTAATTGTATTTAGTTACTGAAATACGTTTCTACTTGTTTTACCGCAAAAAAGCGGTTGCCTACCTATTTAGCGCCCTTTTAAAGTCGGCAAAGCTACCCGCAATAGGCGTAAATGGGGCTTTGAGCTCCTGTCCCATCTTTTTAAGCGTTTCGATACGGCTTTTGGTATCGGGATGGGTAGACATGATGGATAGGGGCAGCTTCTCGAGCGTGGTTTGGCGCTTCTGCAGCGTTTCGAAGAACGAAATCATTCCGCGAGGGTTAATCTTGGCCGCTACCAGGTAGTTCCAACCATCGGCGTCGGCCTCGTACTCGAATGAGCGGCTGTTGGCCAACGAGGCGAGCTCTCCGCCCATGTTAGCAAAGGTACCAGCCAGCGCGCTCACATCTCCAAACATCGCGGAAAGCAAAGCGAACAGTCCAACGTTATCAATCACCCCGCGTACGTGATGACGGTTGGTTACGTGCGCAAGCTCGTGCGCCAAAACGCCCATAACCTCCTCCCACGATTGGGCATTCTCCACCAATCCTGTTTGGATAACCACCTTACCGCCCGGAAGGGCAAATGCGTTGATGGTTCCATCCTTTACAAAGTAAAGATCTATCTTAAATCCCTTGCGGCGCACCTCGGAGAGCAGCGGCTGGGCTGCGCGCTCGAACACCCGCTTCAAGGAATCGTTCTTCACCATTTCGCGGCCAGCGGTAAGCGTTCCAAAAAGCTGGTCGCTCGCCTTTTCCTCCCACGATACGGGTATTTGGTTGGCAATTCCCCTTACGATACGGTCTTTAGACAACGCTAAACCTAGGATGCCAAGTCCTACAACGGCTACCACCACCATGGAGGCAATAGCCAGCTTACGTAAAACCTTAGACGACGATTTTATTTGGGACTCGAGGCGTGTGTTGCTAGCCAGCACCGGTTCTTTTAGGATAGAACGGTCGGCAGTATAGATGGAGATGTCCGATTCTCGGTTGGTTGTAAAAAATAGAAAGCGGTTACCTGCTCCTCCTGCCGATATTTGCAGCTCGGAAAGGGAAATGGCGTGGCGTGTAGCACCAGAAGTAAACGTGATAGCAAAAGAGCTAACCGATATCTCGCCTCCGCAACGTCCGGAAGGCAAATCGGGGTGTATGAGTACCCCTTCATAAATTTTTGAGGGCATATAACCTATTTAAGTGGCTTAGTTGAGATTCTTTTTATTGATATGCAAAAATAAAAGAAGAAATCAACAGAGCAAGGTAAAATGTAAAAGGCTAAACAATACCTACACCCTTAAAATTTACACTGATTACCAGGCAAAAGCAGGTGTTAGTTCAATTTTATGGAAATATAGTGCCGCCATTTTGCCGAATTATCGCATATTTTTTAAGCATCAGCGCAAATATGAGAGCCGAAGAGAACAACTTTTGGACAGCAACAAGCAGCATGCAGCTATCAGCAAAAAAACAGGATGCATCGGCCTTCGTACAGCCAGCTTAGGCAAACGGCAGACGGCAGACCAAAACAAGCGACACCCTTAATGGGTACGCTATACTATTATTTGCGTTTTAAGACTACCTCCAGCCAATAGCGGCAGCACTCGTCACCAAAAATAAGCAGACACACGTGAAATAGGAGCACTTAACCCATACAAAAAAGGGAGGTAATGGCAGTACCGCTACTATCCTTTAGTTTTAGGAAGCACGCTTGTATCAAACTATAAAACAGCTAATTTGTATGTATAATTAACCCACAATATTCACCTATTTACAACGAAAGGAGACCCTCGAAAACCTATATGCAAAGCCGACATGCTTGGATTCGTAAAATCAAAACAAGCACCGACGTAGGAAATGATCTGCAACCCAAAGTATATGGAATATGGCCAGCATCTGGCCTCCATATCGCGATTATTAACATTAACACCTCTCCATATGTCAATATTTTGCAATAGACAAAGAGCCGAAGGCGAGATGAATGAATGCGCTTTAAATGAAAGCCAAATACTTGTTGCTCGCCTGCTATTCGATGAGGAGCCAACCATAAACGACGAGCTTATTGAGAAGGAGCTGCACGTTCTATTTCAAAACTTCGAAGCGGCGCTAACCGACGAGCTTTACGAGAACTCGCGCCAGTATTTCTTCCACGATTACATGGTGCAGTACCTCGACGAGCAGCTTCCGGCGCAATGCTCCATCTTTACCTCCAAAACGCCGTGCTACATAAACGAATGCCTACAAACCGCCTACCATCAGGCAGGACACTGGCCCGAAATAAGGCAGGAGACAAAAAACTGCAGGTACGAGCTCATACTAAACGATCTTATGTCGAAACCGCTGCACTACAAGCAGCGTGTGGAGCTCTTTCAGAAGTTTGTATGCGCCGTTAGCCGAGCGTTGCAGCCCACGGCCATCTATTTTCCAACAAGCGAAAAGATGGTTAAGCCATCGGCCTACCTATCGGAAGTTTTGACCGATGGAAAGGATTGGCTTTACGGACTTTTAAACGTTCGGACCTATAATATGCAGGAAGGCGGGCTGCTAATGGATACGGTTGGATTATACGGCATCGGGCTGCCCGATTTTCAGCTTCAGTTCATGGATCTTAACCCCAACGAGGTGGCCAGCTACCTACATGCGTATGCACGCTACATTTACGAGCAGGGACCAGTAATAAAGGATGGAAATACGGTAGAAGGGATAGATCCGTACACAAAATGGAAATGTAGGCTGGATACGGCGTTCGTTAATCCTCCACGAAATGTGATAGAGATACTCGAACCCTAATAAAACGGGAATATCTTTGCAAACCGAGTAGTATCCCTCAAAATAAACTTGAGCAACAGCAAAAAGGTGGGGATCTTGCTGATAAAATAGTGCAGCAATCTTTCGGAGGCATATGCACGCAAATTGAAGACGGTAGAGAAGCGATGTTAGCGACTCGAAGCTATGCTACAAGCTGCTTTACTATCAGTAACAGAGGCTAGCCGTGCCTCAAAACAGAATGAAATGGTAAAAACAAAAGCCTTAAGTAAAAGAATAGACCGATCGTTTAAAAATTTAGCCGCATTCTCTGACGAAATACTGGTACGCTGCCCGCATTGCCACCAGCAGGCGGCAATACTGTCGGATGTGCCATCCAACTCGGTGCCTTACCCCTGCCCTGCGCCTAAAGCGAGGTTTGCTTGCAGCAGCTGCTACAAATCCATAAAGGAAGACGCCTGGTATGGTCCCGTTGCCATCGCGCCGGTAAATGCGCAATGCGGACACTGCGGATCGGCGCTAGAATCTGCTTGGCGCATCGTAAAAGAGTACAAAAGCAAAATGGAGGTTACCTGCACCGCCTGTGGGCAGGCACGCCTGTACGATACGACCTGTAAGCGCACGTACGCCAACAGTCAGCAGGCCAGCGACCCCTATTTTGGTCTTCCGCTATGGCTTCAGGCTCCATTTGGCAGCCACACGGTTTGGGCATACAACCGCAAGCACCTAGCCTACCTAAAGGAGTACGTGCAGGCAAAGCTGAGAGAATCGGCAAGCGGAGGAAGGCATGCGCTAACCTGGAAGCTTCCGAATTTTATTAAATTGGCAAAAAATAGAGACGGTATCCTGAAAATTATTGCGCGCCTCGAAAAAAACGGCTAGCATAGCCACTGCAACGAGCATGGTAGGCTGCAAAAAAAAAGCCTCAACACCAACAACTTTAGCTATCCTACAAAAAAAATAGAACTCAATATGGACAAAATAGAAATTCCACTTAGTAAAACCAAGATTGCCCTTCTGGTAGCGGCATCAGCCATTTTTGTAGCCCTAGGCGTAGTTTTTACGGCTACACCCAGCACTTTTTTATCTCCAGTAACCCCCAGTCCCGGTGTAGTACGCGTGGTGGGCATCCTTTCGGCGCTATTTTTTGGCTTTGCCGGAGCATACGGCGTAAAAAAGCTGCTTGATAAAACCATTGGTCTTACCGTTGATGCCCGCGGGATTACAGATAACACCAACGCCTCTAGCGTGGGGCTTGTTAGCTGGGAGGATATAACCGAAATAAAAACGGGGCAGATAATGTCGAACAAGTTTCTGCTAATCTATACCGCCAATCCCGAAAAGTATATTGCACGGAAGGCTGGCTTCTATAAAAAAATAGTAATGGGAAACATGAAAATGTACGGCACCCCCATAACCATAACCAGCAGCACGCTAAAATGCAGCTTCGCCGAGCTGGAGAAGCATATTAGCAGCCAATTTATGGCGCAACAGAAAATGGCGGGCCGCAACAGAAAATTCTCGTCTCAAAAAACGAGTAAGCTGCAGCATTAAATAAAAATAGTGGTAAATTTACAGTACAACCAGCTTGCAGCAAGCTGCAAATAAAAGGTATAAGCTAATACTCCTACTTTATGGCACGAATTTACTACAGGCAAGAAGCGATATGCGGCACCCCGATCGATAGCGGCATTTTAACCACTGAAGAATTCGACTTTATACTCGATAATACCTACGAAAGCAAGTTTGAAAGAGTAGACGACCCGCTAAAAAAGAATGTATGGGGCATATTTAAAGGCAGGAGCTCCAATTTTAAGACCACGCTCCTAAGTCGAGATGGCATAACCTACAATTCCATGCAGGGAAGCTTCTACCTACCAAACGCCATCATATTTTACGACGAGGAGGACTACAACTTTCCGTCCACCTTCTACTTTGTAGCTAAGATAGGCAACCAGCTGGAGCTAAGGCAGTGTAAAGGAGGTCCAGATGTGCAGTGGTTTCAAATTGCCGACCTGCACCAAGAGGTAACCGATACCAAAATTATGGTAAGGGTAAAAAATACGCTACTAGAGGTGAAGCGCGCCATAGAATCAACCTACAGCAAGCAGGCAGAGGATGAAAAAAGAGAAAAGGAGGAGAAGAAAAAGCGGCTTAGGGAAGAAAACAGGCCCTACATTACCAGCCAACAAAAGGAGGCATATAAAAAGCTGGCCGAGATATGCCTAAACCGCAACTTCCGAAAAGGATGGGTGATGAAGGTTATCGATGTCCTTAAAAGCTACGATACGGAAGACAACCGCTACGCCACGCTTAGCTACTTTACGGAAAGGTTGGATAACGAGGAGTTCCATTTCATTATGTCGCTAGATTGGAAAGCCGATATTGCCGATTTGGAATGGAGAATAAGAACCGCTTTGGAGGATAACTTCTTTAAAATAGTGCCCATACCTAAATCGTGGGACTTTAAGGAGAATGAAAGCATATCGTCGCTAGGCGTTTTTGAAAAGTTTGATAGCGCACTTAGAATGGAAGGCTTTCAGCTGAGCTTAATAGATACCGAAGCAGACGAATACGTGGTGCTTTTACATAAAGCAGAGCACGAAAATGAGGTAAAGGAGTGTATCGAATCGTTGGGATTTAAGCGGGGCCATTGGGAGTAACTTATAGAAACCTATAGCAAGCAGTACCGCAGCAAACAACAGCTTTTGCAGGTACTCGTGGTAGAAGAAAAGAAGCCAATGCCTACTATACGGCAAGATGACTGCATAAACCTACCGCATAGGCAAGCAAAAATCCCTCTTTTAAAGCGATACCGCATGCATCCTATACTCCGAGCTCCTTATAGGCCTGCAGAAAACAAAAAAGAGACGCCATTGCTAGCGTCTCTTCCATCTAAAATTCAAGTCTAATTAAAATCACGCTTCTGCATGGTTATTTCAACTACGACAGGTCGGCTATCGGCAATTATCAGCATCCCTTCTCCGTCGTTACGATCTACTTTTTTAGCAACCACCCGGTAAACATCATAATCAGCCTTATCTACCCGAATTAAACCGTTTACACCCGTTTTACGTTCCATAATCTTAAGCGGTTGCCCGTTTACCATGCGAGTGGTAGAGTAAACACTAACCGTTGCCTCCAATACGGGCTCCTTGGTTACGCTATCCATAATCTTAATCATCGATAAGCGAGGCACCTCCTCCTTACTTTTACGAACATCCTGATATCCCTTATGAATATTAGGATAGTCAATACGTATAGTCTCTACAAATAGGTCGGCACGCTCTACGCACTTCTTTGCAAGCCCAATTACGACATCTAACCGATCGGCCTTTTTCTGTCGCCCTTCGTTATATGTGGTTAGATCTTTTTTATCCTTTATAAGCTGATCGATAGCCTCCTTAAGCTCATCGATATTCTCCTGCCCACGTTTGTAGCCAGCGAGGTTGGAAACATACTTGGATGACTGCTCCAAAATTTCCTGAGCGCCGGCTAAAACGGTGCCGCTCCCCTTACTCATCATTTGGGTATAGGTAAAATGGATCTTCTTAGAAGAAACGGTGTCGCCACTATTAAGAACAATGTCTTCAACCGCTTTTGCCAAAGGATAGGCTACCCTTGTTACGTTGGAAGCAGATGCCGCAATCCTGTTGGCGTAGGTTTGATCATCTTTCTCCAAATCGGTCAATATCTCCGTCATTTCTGACTCATACCCCTCCATTACCGACGTTAAAGTCTTGGCAACTGGGTACGACTGAATTTTTTCTGAACCCGTGAAAAACTTTGTAACTGCACTAAAGTTTTTTACAAATGCAATAACTGAAGCCTTCATGATTTTGATTTTTTAAATGGTTTATAGATGCTGAAAATCAGGATCTGATATAAAATTCCGAAAGTTTTCAGTCAAATTCCACCCCTTAAGGTAATTTCCCATAGATTGAAATAAATATTTAGCTTTATTTATTATTAAACAGGTGCCTTAATCTAAAAAAATCAGATTTTGTCCAAAAAAAGAGCCCCTTTCACTAACTGATTGGCTACAAAAAACAAAAATAAGTAGCCGAAAGGGGTTTAAAATAACCCATCAACCAACTGAAGGCTAACGCAGTTGCCAATAGCAGCCCTTAGGAATATATTTTAGGGATGTTACGTTCAGGAATACTAAAACGGAGCCTTCTTTTCGATGCACACGGGAAGGGCGCTGACTGGATGGCAAAATTCGAGGTACTCGGCATGTAGGTAAAGGCGCAACGCCTTGGTTCCATAAAGCTCGTCGCCCGCAATAGGGCAACCCAGCCCCAAACGGTGGGCTGCATGCACCCGCAGCTGGTGGGTACGACCTGTGAGCGGATAAAAGGCCACTCGCGTTTGGGTTTCGCTTCGGTTAGTAACCTCCCATCGGGTTATGGCTGGCTTTCCATGGTCGTAATCTACCATTTGCCGCGGACGATCGAGGAAATTAGGAGAAATAGGAAGGTCGATAACCCCCGCATTGTCGGTAAGCAGGCCATCGAGAATGGCGACGTAGCGTTTTTTTACCGTACGGCGCTCGAATTGAGCCTGAAGCTGCCTATGTATCGGTGCCGACTTGGCAATAAGCAGCAATCCGGAGGTTGACATGTCTAAACGATGCACCAAAAAAGCCCCTTCACCTCCCAAAAATCGCTCGCTAACCAGCTCAACAGCCGACTTGTCTCCCGTTTTTCCAGGAGCCGACAGCATTCCGGCAGGTTTGCTAACTACCAGCAGCCAATCGTCCTCAAAAACAACCTCTAGCGCCTTCTGCAACGCCTCATTACCGTTTCTTTCTGGATATTTCACCTCCATTCCAAGCAGCATGTGCCCCAAAATTGGCTCGCACTTACCCTTACAGGCGGGATAGTAGCTGCCATGGTGGCGTATCTCCGTTTTGGGAGAGCTTCCCCACCAAAATTCGGCCATTGCAACAGGCGTAAAGCCATGTAGGAATGCGTACTGAAGCAGCTTCGGTCCGGCGCACTCCCCCGCCCCTCCGGGAGGAACCTTTTGCACCGTGTTTTGAAAAATGGAGGCCAATCCCCGCACCTCTCCCCGAATATTCAGCAGCTGGAACTCATCAAAAAGCCGCTGCTGCAAATCGGCAGAGAGCGTTTTGCGTTGTACCTTAAGCTCCTCTATCGGTAGTGCGTAAATCTCGTATTCGGCCTGCAGCGCAGCAATTTTTTCGACCCACTTACGTTCTAGCCGCTTCATTTCAGCCTTTTCATGCTGACTTTGGCGCACCATGGCGGCTCGCTCCTCGTCGGTTGGCTGCTGCCGGCGGCGTTCCTCGCGCAAAACCTTCGAAGCCTTTACGGCAGCCTTCGCGGCAACCATTTCGGCATCACGCTGCTGCTTGGCAAGCTCGTACCGCGCCTTGCAAGCTGCAAAATCGGCATTTGCCTCCATGTTTTCCACCTGTTGGTTGATAAAAGAGATGGTTTGCTCGCCAGTTTTAAAGAATCCGCTAGGATTTAGCAGGTCGGCAACCGGAGGAACAAAGAATGGGTGGTAGTTTTTGCCCGCAAGGTTTCCAGAAAAGGCCGCAAGGAAACCGATTTGACCTTTAGCATCCTTTACAACCAATACTCCGAACATTTTTCCCTGCTGCAGCTCGTCGTGCCAGCCCGTTTGCAGCAAAACATGCTCCTTCACCTGCTGGGCGGCCACTTCGCATATCGGATGTGGCTCGGCATGAAATGGCGAAGGAAATTGAGAGGGAAGCTCAATGTGTTTTATGGGAATTGTAAAGAAGTTAAACACAAGCAGGCAACATTTTTAAAAATTCCGAGCCGGACAGGTTCCGTTATTACAGATGACAGCAATATTAAGCACTTTCACAAAGAAAAAGAGGGCAATCACCCTCTTTTTATCAACTTCAAAATAAAATACAGCACTGGAAGATCTTAAATTTTGGATATTAACCCTCGATTATATAACAAAAGGCTCAATATCGGCAGGTTCAACCAACGGTTTGTCCCCGGCAATCTTAAATTTAAGGTAGGTGATGGGCATTCCCTTGCTTAGGTAATCCTGCTCGTACTTCGTCTTTACAGAAAGGATATCGTCAACAATATCGCTGTTGTAAAGATCGTTCGTAGCATAAAGAATCTCCATTCCGTTCTCTTCGAGCAATTTTTTGGTATAGAAATGGAGATTTTGGTTGTCTGTCTTCAAATGTACAATACCATCGGGTGCTAAAAACTCGCGGTAGGCATTTAAAAAGCCCGAGCAGGTAAGGCGTTTCTTAAGTCGGCTCTTTTTTAGCTGCGGATCGGGAAAAGTTACCCATATCTCCGAAACTTCGTTGCCCGCAAAGAACGATTTTATGAATTCGATGCGCGTACGGATAAAACCAACGTTTCCCATGCCATCTTCGACGGCCGTTTTGGCTCCACGCCAAAGGCGCGCGCCCTTTATGTCTATTCCAATAAAGTTCTTCTCTGGATATTTCTTCGCCAGCGCAACGGTATACTCTCCGCGGCCACATCCGAGCTCGAGCACAATGGGTTTGCTATTTTCGAAGAAATTGGCGTGCCAGCAACCTTTTAGCTGGTAGTCGTTATTAAAAATCTCATCAAACTCTGGCTGTACAAGTATTTTAAACGTTTTGTTTTCGGCAAAACGCTGCAGCTTATTCTTTCCCACCTTAAAATTCTATTTTGATTCAACTCGTTCTATTCTTACGCCCACATCGTGGATCCCAGGGAGCTCGTCGAGCCTCATACCCTGTTCGATGGTGATGGCATAGATTCCTTTTTCGGGAAACTTCACCATTTTACGCATTGGGAAGCGATGATCCCAGTATTTGGCAAATCCTTTGCCCAGCCACTTTCCTTCGTCGTTGGCCAGCAAGCATTCCATGGTATCGCGCACGTAAACGCCCGATGGAGCCACGGTTGTAACAAAGAGGAACAAATTTTTGTACGGATAGCTGCTGGTATTTCGTACGGTAACTAAAATATTGTTGATGCTCAACGAATCTTCGATGTTAACCTCAAAACGAGCCAGAGAATCCTTAAACCAGAGGTTTCCTATCTCCTTACTGCCTTCGTAAACTCGCGCTCTATCGCACGATGCCAGCGAAATTAGAAGCACCCCTACGAATAGGAGTGCTATGCTTTTTATCATCTTCATTAGACGCAATATTTCCCTTTTACACTAAAAAAAACGCTACTGTTCGCCTCCAGAGTTGCTCGCACCTCCATTTCCGCCTCTACCACGATTCGGACGACGGTTTTTGTTGAAGCGGTTATCCCTTCCCTCTCTTGGAACACCACCTTGGGTAGGCTGAGAAGCATCGTTACGACGCTGCTCGTTGCGTGGTTCGCGTGGTTCGCGAGGTTCAGAGCGCGGCTCCGAACGTTGCTCGTTACGAGGCCCCCTGTTTACGCTAGGAGCATCTCTGCGCTCGCCTCTTTCGGGCTGCTGCGGACGGCTTGGGCGCGACTGCTGCGGTTGGCGCTCCTGCGAAGGACGATTGCCAACTTGAGGCGCCCCACCTGGCTTTCGACGAGAATTTTTATTCCTTGAGTTCCCAGAACTCCTCTTGGAGCGATCAAAACGGGTGATGCTATCTTCGCCCACCACATTCTTAAAGTCGGGCTCCTGCATAAGCCTAGCTTTGGCCAAGCTCTCCTCCGATATTTCGCCAAGCAGCTTATCAACCTTTACCCCAGCACGGTTTAACTCGATGATCTCCTTTACACGATCAACCGGAACGGCTGTAAGATTCATAGTAGAGTCTGGCGCCGAGCTAAACCACATCAGGCGCTTAAATATATCCGTTTTTTGCAGGAAGGCTACCCCATCAAAGAGCTGTAACGGTTCGTTAATCTTCGGGAAGTCCTTCTGCGCATCAATATAGCTATCCAACTCGTAGTTTAGGCAGCATTTCAACTTACCGCACTGGCCTGCGAGCTTTTGTGGGTTCAAAGAAATCTCCTGATGGCGGGCAGAGTTGGTGGTTACAGACGAAAAGCTGGTAATCCAAGTCGAGCAGCAAAGCTCTCGGCCACAAGAACCAATCCCGCCAATACGTCCAGCCTCTTGGCGTGCTCCAATTTGGCGCATCTCGATGCGGATCTTAAACGCTTCGGCCAAATCTTTGATGAGCTGCCTAAAATCCACACGCTCGTCGGCAATGTAGTAGAATATCGCCTTGGTATTATCGCCTTGGAACTCTACGTCGCCAATTTTCATGTTCAACTTTAGGTTGTTGGCGATTTGTCGCGAACGAATCATCGTATCCAACTCCCTCGCAATGGATTCCTGCCACTTTTCGATATCGGCAGGCTTTGCCTTACGGTAAATCTTTTTAAACTCCAGGTTATTGGGGTGCACGCCCGTTTTCTTCATCTGGCGGGCAACAAGTTCGCCCGTAAGCGATACGATTCCGATATCATGCCCTGGCGATGCCTCAACGGCAACAATATCTCCCTTTTTGAGGGAAAGTTTATTGGCGTTCCGGTAGTAACTCTTGCGGGTGTTCTTAAATCGAATCTCGAAAACATCGTGCTCAATCGCCGACTGCGGTAAATCGCTCAGCCAGTCGTAGGTGCTCAACTTTTGGCCACCATCGAGACTTATCGCTGTTGCTTCGTCCTGATCGTTGTGGGTAAAGCAGCATCCACGTGAAAAATCTATATTTTGGGGTTTTTCGTTCATCTTTGGTATATAGTGTTGTATTGCAATCGGCAAAAATAATAAAAAATTACGGCTTAATGAGTTTCACCATTTTTAGCGCCATATCGCTCAGCACGATTTTGGGATTTCCGTTAGCATTAATATGGTGGATGGCCCCATTAAGCAGCATAAATGCCTCTTCGATGTTGCCCGGCCGAATAAACGGCTTAAAATTGTTGTAAAAATTTTGCTGCGCAGGATCGAGCGGAAGATAGCTAACTTTTTCCATTTGGAGGTTAAGCATAAAAGCCTCCCGAATCACCCTTTCGGCATAAGTAAGCAAGCGTTTAATACGATCGCGCCCCAGAGTGGCCACTTCTTCGCTCCATTCTAGCAAACCAATTACGTTAGATTGATAGCAGAGCCGAAGCATGGTCACAACGTAGTTAAAAAAGTCATTCCCCTCTTCGTCCAGCTCCAGCAGACGGCGTGCCTCTACCATACTGCCCGAAGAAAGACGTGCAATGCTTGATACCGGGAAGGACGAGCTTGGATACCTCTTTTCGAGGGATTCTACCAAATCATTGTAGCGAATTCGAGGGATTCGAATGATTTGCGTACGAGACAGGATTGTTTTCAGCACCTTTCCCTCCTCCTGAGCAACTAGCAGGAAGATAGTTTTAGCCGGAGGCTCCTCAACCAGCTTTAGCAGGCTGTTGGATGCATTCAGGTTCATCCGTTCGGGTAGCCACATGATCAAAATTTTGTACTCGCCTTCGAAAGATTTAAACGAAAGCTTTTTGATAATATTATCGGCCTCATGAACGCTAATAATCCCCTGCTTATTTCCTAACTCGATGTGCGAGTACCAGTCCTGCTCGTCAAAATAGGTCATTTCGCCGACAATAGAACGCCAGTAATCAAGAAACATGTCGCTAAGGACGATTTTATCATCCACCTCCGACGTTTTGTTTATCGGATAGGTGAAATGCACGTCGGGGTGCATCAACTTTTGCATCTTGTGGCAGGAGTGGCATACTCCGCACGAATCGTGCTCCCCTCTATTCTCGCAGTTCAGGTATTGAGCATAAGCAATAGCAAGCGGAATGGTTCCAGAGCCAGGCTCTCCTAAAAACATCTGCGCGTGACTTATACGCTCATCTGTAACGCTTTTTATAAGCCTATCTTTAATCTCCTGCTGCCCTACTATATCTTTAAATAACATTCGTTCTGCTCGTTGTTGGATCTACCTAACAAAAATAGCAAACCGATTGGCATAAAAGGACTATTTTACCAAAAACTAGCAAAATGAAATATTTCAGGAAGCCTTTGTTCCCCAAAATGTGGATCATCATTCCGAATTTTCTACAATCACCTCTTTTTTTGCAGAAAAAATGGCTCATTAATCCAAGTTTCGAGTACAAAAACGCGAAATACAGCTCTGTTGAGAGACGCTTTTGGTATTTTTAACTTAAAACAATCAGGCACCACTGCTTTATTTTCCTAATTCTTCGTCAAATGGAAGTATTTTTGCAGGAGCCAAATCCAACACAAGGTTTACTTACTATATGAGAAAATTTATTCTACTAACAGGAATTTTACTTTTTGCATACGCATCTTGGTCGCAAAATTCGAAAAATGACACCACCCAAACGCATTTAAAACGACAGCCATTTATAACGCTAGCTCTTAACGGAGGCGTTGTTTTGCCTACAAACGACTTTATCATACAAAGTAAAAGCACCCCGACTTTCTCCTCCGCATCATTAAAATACGGATATGCATCGACAGGTAGCCGTTGGCAGGATTACGCCTACGGAATGCCATATGGAGGTGTCGGATTTATGGTTGCCAGCTTTTTTGATCAGCAAGCGCTCGGAAACCCGTTTGCCCTGTACGCTTTTCAAGGCACAACGCTTTCGCAGCTTTCTGCAAAGACAAAGCTGAACTTCGAATGGAATTTAGGAGCATCCTTCAACTGGAAACCCTACGATCCATTCGACAATCCAGACAATATAGCTTTAGGGTCTACAACCAATGTCTACGTTGGAGCCAATATCTATACAAAGTTTGAGTTAAATCCCAACTGGGACCTACATACAGGCGTAGGAATTAGCCATTTTTCGAATGGAGCGTCACGCCTTCCAAACAAAGGTCTCAACCTTATATCCGCATTTGTAGAACTTAAATACAATTTCAACAAAAACACCAAATACGAATTCAGGAAAACGCTAACACCACCACGCATTGAGCCTCGATTCGACTACGATTTTTTAGTTAACATCTCATCGCGTCAAAAAAAATTTGATACCACCGGAACAAAACTTCCATCCCCTTTCATCGATAAAAACTTCAGCGTATTTGGAATCACCTTTGCCCCTATGATCGTAAAAAGTTATAAGTACAAATATGGAGCAGGAGTAGATATTTTATATGATGAAAGTTCGGGCGCGAGCGCATGGCGCGAACTTAATACGAAAGATGGTAAACTGTACGACAGGGTAAAACTCGGGCGTTTTGGAGAGCGTATCTCTGTTGGAATATCGGCAAAAGGAGAACTTGTTATGCCCATGTACTCCATTTTTGCCAACCTTGGGTACAACGTTATTC
The DNA here is from genome assembly GCF_000798815.1 of Alistipes sp. ZOR0009. Lineage (NCBI taxonomy): Bacteria > Pseudomonadati > Bacteroidota > Bacteroidia > Bacteroidales > Rikenellaceae > Alistipes > Alistipes sp. ZOR0009. The sequence goes on from NZ_JTLD01000004.1 coordinate 323,492, forward strand.
ACGGAAATAAAAGCGACCAACGCCTGTATCAGGTAATGGGAATAAAGGCTTACTTAAAGGAAAATCTGTTCGGAACATTCGGAATTAGAGCCACCAACTTTAGCAAAGCACAATACCTTTACTGGAGTCTAGGATACACCATACAAGGCAAACCCATTCATCAAATTAAAAAAAACATATCGGATATTGTCATCAAGAGCTTAAACTAATTGGAATAAGCAGGATATCATCCCAATTTGCTTCGGTATATTTGCAAAAAAGATCTGTAGAATGATAATTCCTCCATATTTAAAGCAAGGTGATACCATTGGCATTGTAGCAACAGCCAGAAAAATATCCAGAGAAGAAGTAGAACCTGCAGCGAAGATGCTTCAAAACTTTGGCTTTAGGGTAAAGTTTGCCTCCAATCTTTTTAGCGAAAACAACCAATTCGCAGGAAGTGATGAAGAGCGCGCAGCCGATCTAATGCAAATGATTGATAACACGGATGTAAAAGCGATCCTGTGCGCGCGAGGAGGATACGGAACGGCACGTATACTTCCGCATTTGGATTATAGCGCAATTGTACGCAACCCTAAATGGCTTTGTGGCTACAGCGACCCAACCGTCCTTCATTTGCTTTACAATAAGTTAGGAATAGCAAGTATTCATAGCACTATGCCAATCAATTTTCCTAAAGATGGTATTAGCAATGATAGCGTTCAAAGTTTGATTAATGCGCTAACAGGAAAGTCTAGCCAGATAGAAGCTAAGCCTCATGCGCAAAATATCCAAGGAAGCACAGAAGGTATACTAATTGGAGGAAACTTATCTTTAGTATACGCCATGCAAAGAACTGAAATTGAGGTAAACCCTACTAATAAGATTCTCTTTCTTGAAGATTTAGACGAATATCTCTACCATATAGATAGAATTATCCTCAACCTTAGGCAAAGTGGCGTTTTAAAGATGCTAAAAGGAATCGTCATTGGGCATATGAACGATATGCACGACAACGCTGTACCTTTTGGGAAAACAGCAGAAGAAATAATACACGAGCATACGAAAGATCTCCAAATTCCTGTTGCCTTTAACTTTCCGTCTGGACACTTAGAGCCAAATATGGCGCTCCTGTTCGGAAGAATGCACAAATTAGATGTAACCCAAAATGGAACACGCTTGGTCTCCCTATAACGATTAATTACTACAGGCTTTAACGGTCGTAGTAGTTAAGTTTTTCTCTAATTTTTTGATTAAGCATTTTAGACTCATTCAATTGGTCGAGTGAGAGGTGCATTCGGTAACGCCAGTAATGGTTGGGGTTAGCAGGAATGTTTATGCGTTCATCATCTGGCAATTTTCGCCGCAAATCCGAATCCATAGATAACCAATCTTGGAGCGGAAGGATACACAACATAGATGGGGAAGACAAGTGTAGATCTACAATTTTCTCACAAATCCATGGCTCACAAAAAAATGGTGCATCACCAGACTCGTTCAGCACGTGGTTATAGAAAATTTGTGTTTTAGCACGATCCTCTTCCCACCAACCACGAATAGAAGACATATCGTGAGTAGACGTGGTACAAACTGAATTATAGGGATAATGATGCGTATTACCAAACAACACCTTGGGGTCTTTGGGCATTCGCTGAATCTCGAGACTTAGTATTTGTAACCAATGCATAACATCTGGAACAGAATCAGGAATCATCCCCAAATCTTCCCCACAAACCAGCATATCCGTAGCATTAGATAAGGCAGGTAGTTTCTTCATCGCCTCCCATTTCCAAAAATCGGTATGACGCTCGTAAAAGAAATGGTTATACAACCTGTCGTAGGCTCGTTTTTCACCTTCATTTAAATGCTTGTAGCTATGCGAAAACTGTGCAGATATACGAGGATGAAAATTATACGACTGATTGGGATCTCGAATAAAAAGAACCTCATTAATTAGCCCATACAGGCCGTCTCGTATTCGAATACTCTGCTCGTCCGTTTTTCCAGCAAAAAAGGCTTCAACCTGTCGCTGAGTGGCAAAGCTTGGATTTAAATCAAATATTCCAAACCCCTTATCTACTAAAAAATTGTCAATAACAAGTTGAGTCTGCTCTCCAAAAAAACTCTCCAAAAAGTGACGACGTATAAATGGTTTCAGAAATCGATCATCATTAAAGTAGAGCCCAAAATACTGAATTTCGTCGCGAGTATAAGGCATTGCTGGATTGAAGTAACCAAGCAAACCTTGAACAGAGTGCAAAGGAATCTCCCAAATACGGAAAAATCCCAAAATATGATCAATTCGATAGGCATCAAAATAATCAGCCATCTTCATAAAGCGTTTTTTCCACCAGCCATATCCATCCTTCTCCATCTCCTCCCAGTTATAGGTCGGAAAACCCCAATTCTGGCCCAGCGCAGAGAAATCGTCAGGTGGCGCACCTGCTTGTCCATTCATGTTAAACAGCAGAGGTTCGACCCAGGCTTCCACACTATGCCTACTCACACCTATAGGAATATCACCTTTTAGTGCAACACCACACTCATGGGCATAGTTTACAGCCTCCGTCAGCTGCTTATCTAAATGAAACTGTAGAAAGTAGCTAATAGCAATATCTTTATAAGCCGCAGAACGCTTTTCCCCAAACGAAGCAACCAAAGAGGCGTCATATCTCGCGTATTTACCCCACTGACTAAAATCGGACGTTCCAAACTTGTCTCTTAAATAGCAAAATGCGGCATACGGCTCCAGCCATTCTCTATTTTTAGCAAAGAAATTTTTAAATTCCTTACTTTCAAGCGTCATTATTCCCTCTTGATCGTATATCTTCCTAAAATAATCCCATTTAACTCTAAAAACAGATTCAAAATCAATGTTTTCCAAACTATTTAACTCCCTTTTAATACGAGCAAATTCGCTCATATCCGTTTCAGAGTTAAGCTTCCCAATGCTTTCAATATTCAGGTAAATTGGATTTAGGGCAAAAATAGATATTGACTTATATGGATAGGTGTCTACCCACGTTTTCGTCATTGTAGTATCATTAATTGGCAGAATCTGAATAAATCGCTGGCCTGTTTGCGATGCCCAATCTGCCAATTTTTTTAGATCCAGAAATTCACCGATTCCCATAGCTTGATCAGTACGAAGAGAAAAAACAGGAATAGCTACGCCAGCCCCCCTCCACCGAGGCAAGGGATTATTAAATACATGGCCAGCAATAACAATACACTCTTCCTTAATAAGAGGTTGCAGGTAAAAACGCCTATTTTCTCCGTGTTCCCAAACAACAACCTGATTTAACTCATCAAGAATAACAAACTTATATTCCAAGGGTAGGCTAATCTTTGACGCATCCAAACTCACCTCCCATTCAGGAAAGTTGGGACACTCCATAGGAATTACGTTTTCGACATGCCAACTTCCTAATCCTTTCGATTTTCCAATAACTCCAACCTTATGAGAAGGCATTACCATTGGAGCATAAACCTTTAGAGTTATCGTTTTAGAGTAATGATTAGATTTTTTAGCATGCCTCTTGTGCTTATAAAACACCTCGGTAAACGGAAGAGAAAAGAATGTTTTTTCAGATGGGACATCACGCCAATGGTCAAAAATCCGATAGCTAGTACACCTATCCGTTGGGATGAAAGTCCTAAACTTGCCAAATTCTCTACGAATAACCTTCCCATTACGCTTTAGAAGGTAGCCATAAGCAAAATTTGCCAGCTCGCCAATTTCGAGAGACAGAGACCATCCTCCATTACCCGTATAAACCATCGGAATCGATTTCTCTTCATTTAGTGCTCCTAAAAGGTTACAAGAGCCGCTCATATGTAGCTCTTGCCCCCAAGCTGTTTGATAGTTTAAATTGAAAGTTACAACCATATCAGCTAAGTGTTAATACGTTTAAAGAATTCCTATTTCAACGCTTTGATTAGCTTCTGCCTGTTTAGATGATTCAAAATCTAGGTGCACTACAATGTACAAAAATACCGTTTGAATAACCTAGACTCCCGTGAAATTTTTAAACTTTCCATCCTTAAGGAACTATTCTTTTAGAGAGTAAAACCATTTTTAGCAACATCTGTTGATTTTCTATATTAAATTAATGTCCAGATGTAGTGCAGAATCGCTACATTTAACAACGAGCAGAATTGCTTATTAACAAAACCAAGATTTTACCAATGAGTAAGGAATTTGGATACATTGAGCACGACAAGCACTTACGACCATATGCTGAAATCATTGAGAAAAGGTTTTCAAAAGCTATTTGTAAGGAAATCAACTTAACAGGAGGCAAAAGCACCCTCTCTGAGTTTGCCAATGGTTACATCTACTTTGGGCTGCACAAGATAGCCGACGGATGGGTATTTCGGGAATGGGCTCCGAACGCAAAACGAATTTACCTAGTTGGCGATTTTAACCAATGGCAGGAGCGGGAGTCGTATCGCCTATTTCATATTGAAAATGGAATATGGGAAATATGGCTAAATCCAAATCAGCTAAAACATGGACAACACTACAAGCTGATCATTCACGGAGATAGCGGTAAATTTGAAAGAATACCCGCTTGGGCTAAAAGAGTTGTACAAAACGAGTATACTAAAATTTTTTCGGCACAAGTTTGGAACCCAGTTGTAGAGTATAAGTTTAAGCATGACTACTTTAGACCAAACACATCACCCCTTGTAATATACGAATGCCATGTTGGGATGGCCTCTGAAGAGGAAAAAGTAGCTACCTACAACGAATTCAGGGAGAATATACTCCCCAAAGTTGCTGATCTTGGTTATAACGCCATTCAGGTGATGGCAATACAAGAACACCCCTACTACGGATCGTTTGGCTACCACGTATCCAGTTTTTTTGCACCATCATCGCGATTTGGAACTCCAGAGGAGTTAAAACAGCTAGTTGATGCCGCTCACGATCTAGGAATTGCGGTTATTATGGACATTGTACACTCGCATGCAGTAAAAAACGAGATTGAAGGATTAGGAAAGTTTGATGGAACAGAGACTCAATACTTTCATGGAGGAGCGAGAAGAGAGCATCCAGCATGGGACTCTCTTTGCTTCGATTATGGGAAAAACGAAGTCATTCATTTTTTGTTATCTAACTGCAAATACTGGTTAGACGAATTTAAATTTGACGGCTTTCGGTTTGATGGAGTAACATCCATGCTTTACTATACGCATGGACTGAACGAGGAATTTACCGGCTATAACGACTACTACAACGGGCAGCAGGACGAAGATGCCATTGTTTACCTCATGCTAGCGAACAAGCTCATCCACCAAGTCAATCCTTACGCTATTACCATTGCGGAAGAGATGAGTGGAATGCCTGGATTAGCAACCAAGCTAGAAAATGGAGGATTCGGTTTTGATTTTAGAATGGCAATGGGCATTCCAGACTACTGGATAAGACTTATTAAAAATTACGAAGACGAAAAATGGAACCCTGGAGATATATACTGGGAGCTAACAAACCGTAGAAAGGAAGAAAAAACGATCAGCTACGCTGAAAGTCACGACCAAGCGCTTGTTGGTGATAAGACTATCATCTTTAGGCTTGTTGATGAAAAAATGTACACCCACATGATGAGGTCGTCAGCATCTTTAGCGGTTGACAGGGGCATTGCACTACACAAAATGATACGCTTAATCACGTGCGCTACCATAAACGGAGGTTACCTTAACTTCATGGGAAATGAATTTGGCCATCCTGATTGGATTGATTTTCCGAGAGAAGGCAACGGATGGTCGTATAAGTATGCACGAAGACAGTGGAGTTTGAGCACAAACAATGATCTTAAATACACCTACCTTTACGCTTTCGATAAAGCAATGATCCAACTCATAAAAAAAGAGAGAAATTTTCAGACACAATCGTTGCATAAGCTATGGGATAATGAGCACGATCAAGTGTTTGCGTTCAGCCGCAACCATCTTGTATTTGTATTTAACTTCCATCCAACAAATTCTTTCACCAACTACGGAATTCTAGCCAAAGAAGGGAAGTACCAGCTGCTGTTAAGCACCGATTTTATAGAATTTGGAGGTTTTGGATTAGTTGACCAAAACGTTGAATACTTCACGCAGCCCGACTCCCAACACAGGGAAGAGAGGAAGGGATGGTTAAAACTATACATTCCGACTCGAACAGCAATTGTACTCCAAAAAGTAGACTAAAAAATAAGCAATAGCAGCGCTCCCAAATCACAATTTGGGATTAACGGAAGCGTTGCTATCTCATAAATAAATACCCACCAACATAAATAACGCTAATTGTTTTTAGCGGAATTACAGCAATATGGGGCTGTATTGCGCAGTATTGCCACATATATTTCCTTAATTTTCAGCAATATTTTTAATTTTGGGCGAAAGTTACTATATTTGCGCCGTAAAGGAGAAGATCCAATACCGCGGGGGACACGTTTGTCCCCCCTTTTGTTATCAAAAAAGTATGGTAGATCAATCGTTTGTACAAAAAATAGTTGATGATAAGCTGGTGGAACTAGGCCTATTTTTAGTGGATCTAAAAATAGATACCGCCAACAGAATTGACATTGCCATTGATGGAGACAACGGCGTTGGGATAGACCAATGCATCGCAGTAAGTCGTGCCGTAGAAGGTTCGTTAGACCGAGAAAAGGAGGATTTTGAGTTAACAGTAGCCTCTCCTGGAGTTGGACAACCATTTAAGGTGCATCGTCAATACCTAAAATCCGTAGGACGCAAGGTAGAGGTCGTTTTAAACGATGGAACAAAAATTGCAGGCACGCTAAGCGATGTTGGCACAGAATATTTCGAGGTTACCTACAGCGAAAAGCAGCTGATAGAGGGAACTAAGAAAAAGCAAGCCGTAGAGGTAAAGAAGCAGTTCGCTTTTACCGAGGTAAAAACAACAAAAGAAGTAGTATCATTCAAGTAGATAAGTTCGTTGCAGATGGAAAATCTAAACCTTACAGAAACGTTCGCGGAGTTTAAGCAGCTCAAGAACATCGACCGCCCTACCATGATGAGCGTACTCGAAGACGTATTTCGAGGCCTGCTTATCAAACTTTACGGGAGCGACGAGAACTTCGATATCATTGTCAACATAGACAAGGGTAATCTGGAGATTTACCACAACCGTATTGTAGTAGCCGACGGCGAACTAGAGGATCCAACCAAGGAAATTCCACTTAGCGAAGCAAAAAAAATCGATGAAGAATACGAGGTAGGAGAAGAAGTATCGGAAGAAGTTCGATTTGAAAAATTTGGACGTCGCGCCATACTTGCACTACGCCAAAACCTAGCTGGCCGCATTCTTGACTTAGAAAAGGCAAGCATCTTTGACAAGTACAAAGATCGCATTGGGCAGGTAATAAATGGCGAGGTTTACCAAGTATGGAAGAAGGAGATTTTGGTGCTTGATGAGGAAAATAACGAACTTATCCTCCCACGTACCGAACAAATTCCTGCCGATTTCTACCGAAAAGGAGATACTATAAAGGCAGTAGTTGTACGCGTAGAAATGCGCAACGCAAGTCCGCTAATTATACTTTCTAGAACATCACCTGTATTCTTAGAAAGGCTATTTGAGCAGGAAGTTCCAGAAATTTTTGATGGCTTAATCACCATTAAAAAGATTGTTCGCGTACCTGGCGAGCGTGCAAAAGTTGCCGTAGAAAGTTACGATGAACGCATTGATCCAGTAGGAGCTTGCGTTGGAATGAAGGGCTCCCGCATCCACGGAATAGTACGTGAGTTACGCAACGAAAATATTGACGTAATCAACTTTACGAATAATACCCAACTTTTTATTTCGCGCGCGCTTAGCCCTGCTAAGATCAGCACAATTAAGCTGGATGAAGAAAACAAAAAGGCTGATGTTTACCTAAAACCAAACGAGGTTTCGTTGGCTATTGGTAAGGGTGGCCTAAACATTAAGTTGGCCGGACAGCTGACTGGATACGACATCGATGTATACCGCGAAAGCGTTGAGGATGAAGAAGACGTATCGCTAGATGAATTCAGCGACGAAATTGAAGGATGGATCATCCAGCAGCTCAAGAATATTGGCTGCGATACGGCAAAGAGCATCTTGGAGATATCTGTCGCCGAGCTGGTTCGCCGCACAGACCTTGAAGAGGAAACCGTTCTCGAGGTTGTAAACATACTACGCTCAGAATTTGAGGAGTAGTAATATGTAAAGAATAGTTTTTAACTTTAGCCTTCATAAAAATCGATAGGATAAGTATGACGCAGGACAAATCAACCAGACTCTTTAAAGCAGCGAAAGAGTTTAATGTAGGGGTACAAACTATTGTAGATTTCCTTCATAAAAAAGGAGTTCAGGTAGAAGCGAACCCCAACGCCAAAATAAATACCGATGCATACCTATTGCTCGAGAAAGAATTTGGTAAGGAATTTAAGCTTAAAGAAGAAGCCAGCCGGGTGGATTTAAAAAGCATGCGCGAGAAGAAAGCTCCCGTGTCTATAGACGATGTGAGCAAGAATCGCGACCTTACCGATGACGATGAAGAAGAGGGCGATGATGACGATTCTGCAAAGAAAATCATCGTTAAAGATACAACGAGCACGGAACGCCGTAAGCCTGCCGAACCGGAAGTTGAGAAGGTTGAAGTGCCCCAAATAAAGGGTCCAAGCATAGTTGGCAAAATTAACCTTGAGGATATGCGCTCTAAACGTCCTGCTGCTGAGGAAGAGCCTGCACAACCAGAGGTTAAGGAACAAGTTATGGCAAAGGAGGAACCGGTTAAGATTGCGGAGGTTGAAAAACCTCTAGTAGAATTAAAATCGGAAGAACCCACCAAAGTTGCAGAGCCTGTAGTAGCCAAAGTTGAACCTGCACAACCTGCTGCTGCCACGGTTACCCTTATCGAAACAAAAGAAAATGCAGCGCCAGCTGAAGAGGCTAAACCTGCTAAGAAAACCGAAACAAGCGAAGGCAAACATAATAATCGCCCAGAGCCAACTCCAACGTCGAAACCTGAGGTGGCAAAACCTGTAGAGGGCAAGGTGGGCGTTGAAGAAACGAAAACAGAATTAGTGAAAGAAGTTGAAAACGAGATGGTGGCTGAAGCAGCCTCCGAAAACGGCGAAGAGCTGTACAGAGCCGAAGTTGAGAAGCTTTCGGGCCCTACAGTAGTAGGAAAAATAGATCTATCAGCATTCGCGCCAAAGAAAAAACCTGTTGCAACATCGGCTGCAAACGCAGCAGCAGCGGCAGATAAGAATAAAAAGAAGCGTAAGCGTATAAAGCCGGACCAAAAGGTTAACGTAGAGAACGCTGCTAAGCCACAGGAACAACGCCCTCAATTCCCTCCAAGAGACAAGCCGCTTCAAAAGGGGCCTAAGCAAACTGACGCAAACCGTCAGCAAGGAGGTGGAAATAGACCTAACCAACCTGGAAATGCACAACAAGGACAGGGAGGTAACCGTCCTAGTTTACCAAATCGCAATGCAGGAGGAAACAATGCAAACCGTCCGAAGATTACGGCCAAGCGCCCAGTACATAAGGAGGTTAGCGATGAGGATGTACAAAAACAAATTAAGGATACACTTGCCCGTTTGACCTCTAAGGGAGCCAAAACGAAGAGCTCAAAATATCGTAGAGATAAGAGAGACGATGTTCGCCAGCGTATGATGGAAGAACAGGAGATGGCCGACGCAGAACGTAACATCATTAAGGTTACCGAGTTTGTTACCGTAAACGAACTTGCAAACATGATGGACGCACCTGTAACGGATGTAATCGGAGCCTGTATGAACCTCGGGTTGATGGTATCTATCAACCAACGTTTGGATGCGGAAGCACTTGTACTAGTAGCTGAAGAGTTTGGCTACAAGGTAGAGTTCGTTGCTGCGGATATTCAGGAGGCAATTCAAGAGGTAGAAGACTCTCCAGAAGATTTACTACCACGTTCTCCAGTTGTAGCGGTGATGGGACACGTTGACCACGGTAAAACCTCGCTTCTCGACTACATTCGTAAAGCAAACGTTATTGCAGGCGAAGCTGGTGGTATTACACAGCACATTGGAGCTTACTCTGTAAAGATTGACGATAATAGAAGAATTACCTTCCTTGATACACCAGGACACGAAGCGTTTACAGCGATGCGTGCCCGTGGAGCGAAAGCTACCGACGTTGCAATCATTATTATTGCGGCAGACGACAGCGTGATGCCTCAAACCAAGGAAGCAATTAACCACGCAGTGGCTGCAGGCGTGCCAATGGTATTTGCCATTAATAAGGTAGATAAGCCTGGAGCGAATGCTGATAGGATTCGTGAGCAGCTGGCTGCCATGAACTACTTGGTAGAAGACTGGGGTGGAAAGTACCAAGTACAAGAAATTTCGGCAAAGCAAGGACTAGGAATAGAGGAGCTACTTGAGAAAGTGCTACTTGAATCGGAACTTTTAGAGTTGAAAGCTAATCCAAATAAGAATGCAGTAGGTACTGTAATTGAGTCGACCCTTGATAAGGGACGTGGATACGTAACTACGATGCTGGTACATGCTGGAACGCTTAATATCGGTGATGTTGTTCTATCTGGACAATACTACGGTCGCGTGAAGGCAATGTTTAACGAACGCGGAAAGAAGATTACCAAAGCGGGCCCATCGACACCAGTACTAATGCTGGGATTGAACGGAGCACCTACTGCGGGAGAAACCTTTAACGTGCTAGACGAACGTGAGGCAAAGGATATTGCCAACAAGCGCGAGCAGCTACAACGTATGCAAGGGCTACGTGCCACCAAGCACATTACGCTCGACGAAATTGGTCGTCGTATTGCAATTGGAAACTTCAAGGAACTTAACGTTATTGTTAAGGGTGACGTAGACGGATCGATTGAAGCGCTTACAGACTCGTTGATTAAGCTTTCGAATGAGGAGGTACAGGTTAACGTGATTCACAAAGCGGTTGGACAGATTTCTGAGTCGGACGTACTGCTTGCAGCAGCATCGAACGCGGTGATTGTAGGTTTCCAAGTTCGCCCATCGACTAACGCACGCCGTTTGGCCGAGAAGGAAGGAATTGAAATTCGCCACTACTCGATTATTTACGACGCCATTAACGAGGTGAAGGATGCAATTGAAGGTATGCTATCGCCAGAGCTTAAGGAGGAAACTACCTGCTCGGTTGAAGTAATGAACGTATTCAAAATCACCAAGGTGGGTACGGTTGCAGGATGTATCGTAAGAGAAGGAACTGTAACGCGTAATACCAAGATTCGCATCATCCGCGACGGTATTGTAATCTACACCGGAGATTTGGGCTCGTTGAAACGCTTTAAGGATGACGTTAAAGAGGTGAAGACAGGCTTTGAATGCGGTTTGAACATCAAGAACTACAACGACCTGAAGGAGGGAGACTTCATTGAAGGATTTGAAGTGGTTGAGATTAAGAAAACGCTTGACTAATAGAGCAAATTTAGCATATACCAAAAGGGCATCGAACTTGATGCCCTTTTTTGCGTTACCCAGCACCATGCAGGGAGTGCCCTGCCCTATCTCGGAGAATTAACGGTATGAAAAAGGTATTGACCCTCGTATTTACGCTTGTTACGCTTATCTCTACTTGTCTTGCCGGTCCTGCTAAGAGCATTGCCCCCAAGCGGGAGATGCGGGCGGCCTGGATTGCCTCGGTTGAAAACATAGATTGGCCATCGAAAGCTGGGCTATCGGCTGAGGAGCAAAAGAAGGAGCTAACCGCCTTAGTTGAAAAACTAAATGAGGTAGGAATCAACACTATCGTACTACAAATTAGGCCCTACGGCGATGCGCTTTACGAGTCGAAAATAGAGCCTTGGTCGAAATACCTAACAGGGAAGCAAGGTGTAGCACCGCAATCGGGGTTTGATCCGCTGTCGTTTATGATTGAGGAGTGCCACAAGCGGTACATGGAACTTCATGCCTGGTTTAACCCTTACAGGGTAGCCAAGACAGACGATGCAGAGGTGAATGCGCAGCATGTAAGCCGTAAGCATCCGGAGTGGCTCGTTACGTATGGCAAGCTAAAGGTTTTAGACCCAGGGTTACCGCAAACGCGCGAATACGTAACGCAGGTAATTATGGATGTTGTACGTCGGTACGACGTGGATGGCATTCACTTAGATGACTACTTCTACCCCTACAAAATAAAAGGCGTTGAATTTAACGATAAGAGCTCTTTTGCAGCGCATTCGCGAGGTTTTAAGCCATCGCAAAAGAATGACTGGCGAAGGGACAACGTTAACCTTATCATTAAAATGCTTGCCGACAGCATACACGCCGCTAAACCATACGTAAAGTTTGGAGTATCGCCATTCGGAATATGGCGAAATAAGAAATCGGATGCGCGCGGATCGGAAACGAACGGTGGGCAAAATTACGACGATTTGTATGCCGATATTTTGCTATGGCTACAAAACCGTTGGGTAGATTACATTGTGCCGCAGCTGTACTGGCATATCGGAATGAAATCGGCCAACTACGAAACGCTGGCCAAATGGTGGGCAGCCAACTGCCACGGGGTACCACTCTATATTGGACAGGGTGTTTACAAGATAGATGCCCAATCAAAAGATAAGGCATGGGCAGATGGAAAGGAGATAGCACGACAAATAACCCTGAACCGAAGCATACCACAGATACAGGGAAGCTTTTTCTATAGCGCCAAGTCGTTTATGCAAAATCCGATGGGCTTAAACAGCAAGCTAAAAAAAGAATTTTACCGCTACCCTGCGCTTATTCCGACCACACCACGGTTAGATAGCATTGCCCCCGCCAAACCCACCAACCTTGTGGCTAAAAAAGGAGCTTCGATCATAAAGCTGAGCTGGGCTGCAGGAGATAGCACTGCTACCGATGGGGAAAAAAGTCGCTACTACGTGGTTTACCGGTTTGATGATGATGATGACCTAAATAACCCAGCCAACATATATACCATTACAAGAGATACAAGTATCACCCTAAAAAGAAGGCAAGCGCTTGAGCGGGGAAAGGTACGCTTCTGCGTAACAGCACTTGACAGGCTAAGCAACGAGAGTGAGCCTACCGAGAAAGTAACGGTGAGAATGTAGCAGGGGAAAGCAATGAGATTATAAAATAGTCGTGGAGAAGGGAAACGTAATATATTTAATGTAAAAAGGATTACAGTCCCCTACCCCTGCCGAAGACTCCCGCTACCCACTAAGCGCTATACAAAATAGCGTACACAAAAAGAAAATGCTATAACAGCAAACAGGTAATGGCCTATAAATAGAAAATACGACTGCGAGTAATCTAGCTAACCTAGTAAATATTGATCGGAAGCAAATACGTTTTCGATCTCTTTTTTTTACATCCTGCAGAAAACAAATGCATAAAAAGCTATGCAAATTGACAGCCTCCGATACCCATCATGTGAGCATGTTTGCTACAAATAAATAACCTGTAACCCGTTTGACATAGCCATTTTAAACGATTACCAGCCATTTTAAAGCGATTAACATGCCATTTTACCATCTTACAATCCCGTTTTTACCATTTACACAGATGTTTTTACGGTTTACATGCCCGTTTTTTAGCTTTACATACGCTGTAATACATCTTACAACCTTGCATTTATATTTTACAGCATCTGCATAACGATTGACATACCTGTTTTTTGTACTAACAGAGGTGAAGCATTACTAACATAAAGGAAATGACATGTACTAAAAGCAAGCACCTGCTCACATATACACCTATAACACACCAAATAAATCTTCTACTAAATACGAGCAACAATAACCTCCTAGGAAAGAAAGTAGACCATTAACCTCCATTAAAAGCGTTAGCCCTACCATAAAAAACAAAAGAGTAGCCATCATCTAAATAAAATTAGGAAGAATAGCATAAAACATCCCTCGATAAAAGAAACAGTGTGCAAAAAATAGGCATTTTTAAGGCTATAACGAGCAATCTAACCACATAAATACATATAAATCAAACTAACAAACATTTACACATAAATACAATCATATCAATCCGCTTTAAAAAGCCTGTATTGCAATAATTACACTTAAACTGAAATTCAAAAACAACAACCCACAAGCTAACGTTTATTATTTCATGTAAAAATTCTTATATTAAACATAAAGCTATTTGATGAATGTTTTGTAAATTGAACATGTCTAACTCAATATTCGAACATATGAACAACAGGCAAGAATCAAAAGCTGCGATGTACTATGTTTCTCGAGATTTTCTTATTCTCAATGAACCAATCGTAAATAGCCTTCCTAAAGGTTCAATGCTGCTTAACAGCTTAAAAGTATCTCTTAACAGCTTAACAACAGCAAAAAATCAGCAAGCAGTAAATAATACAGGTATTGTAATAGACAAAAACAGCCAGAAAAGACTGATTGTCGAATTAAGTACCGAGATAAAGGATAAAATACTTGCTTATGCTGGATTAGAAGAAGTTAAAGGGATATCGCAAAAGATAAACTTCAGCAAATCTAATCTAATGCGCTCTTCGGATAGTACGCTAATTGAACGATGCTTCATTATAGAGACTACTGGAAGAGAGCATGTAGCCAAGATGGAAGAGTACCATCTTACAATAGAAGAGCTAGACGCGTTAAATGCAATGGTTAAGGATTTTGAAAAAAACATCACAACTCCCCGAATAACGGTAACCGAAAAGTCGGTTGCAACCAAACGAATAGAAGAGCTGATTACGGAAATAGATGCCATCCTATCAAAAGTAGACCTTATAGTAAATACCCAAAAAAAGATTCACCCCATTTTTTACAACCACTATCAAAAGGTACGTAAAGTAGTAATGCTACAAGGCAGCTCGCTTAAAGTGAAAGCCCATGCATTTGACCATGCAAGCAATGAGGGGATAAAGGGTGTGCTATTTGAGTTCGTTCCAGAACAGAATCATCAGCAGCCAAATGCAACACACGGAAGGACACGTCCAATACTAATAAAGAAGACGGCAAACAAAGGATCGTTTCATGTAAAATCGATACCCGCAGGAAACTACACCGTTACCATATCGAAACCAGGATACGAAACCCAGGTAATAACCGTATACGTTGCAGATAACGAACTCACCATTATAGAAGTTTTCTTAGTACGAAATACCTAAAAGATTAGGCTTAGCAATAAAGGCTTAATCCATCAGAATATACCTCTTAGCCAACAAATATTTGGCATAGAGGATTAAAATCTACCTGCCGACAGGATGATACGTTGTTAGAATATGGTTATTCACATTTGATTGTTTAGTAGAATTTTGTTACAGACTAAAAGGGTACTAGCCATACTACCCTATTGTACTACAAGCCACGCAACATGCAGAAACTTGTAGAAGAAGTTAACGCTCCTCTTGCGATAAGATGAGCGTTACTTTTTTAAAGCTACCAGTCCAAGATATCCATACACAACTTCCAATAGCCGCTGCATGCAAAAGAAAAAGCATCAAAAATAAAATGAAAGCCGCCTAAATAAAAAAACTATACCTTCAACGACTACTGACATACAGCTGTCACCAGCCCATGCTACTTTTACATTATAAACTATAAATGATACGATTATGGAAGTAAAAGAAGTTGGTTCAATGCTTGTGTGCGGAATAAAAGTACGTACATCGATGAGCAAAATTACGGAACACGTAGGAGTAAAACCCGAAGCACTAATGAAGGAGCTCGCTGCACAAGAGATTGCCCCTGTTGGACCTCAGGTTTGGTGCTACACGGGCTGCGACGGAACATCGGCAGAGGCAGAATTTGATTTGCTTATAGCTATACCCGTATCTAAAGAGGGAAAAGAGCAAAATGGCTTTGTATTTGAAACCCTGCCAAGCTATCGCCACGTATCGGTAATACATAAAGGCCCCTGGAGCGAGCTTGCTGCTGCCTACGAGCAGCTGGTATCGAATATCGCCAATGCTGGCTTGACCCTTGTAGGTACATCTCGAGAGATTTACCTAAATTGCGATTTTGAAAATCAGCAAAACTGCGTAACAGAAATACAGATGGAGGTAGCGTAGCACGCTAATCCCCCTTTAACTATACTACCATGGAAAATAAACCAAAGATAACGGCAGATACGGCTTTGATTGCATACTGCGGTCTTTATTGTGGAGCATGCAGAAGGTATACCAGCGGTAAATGCCCGGGTTGCCATGATAATGTAAAAGCAACATGGTGCAAGGTTAGATCTTGCTGCATGGAGAATAATATTGCCAGCTGCGCCGATTGCAAAACGGTTGGCCATGCGCAATGTGCGTATTTCAACAATTTTATGGGCAAGCTATTTGGCGTACTCTTTAACTCGGACAGAGGAAAGTGTATTGAGCGCATAAAAGAGGTGGGATACCTGGCCTACTCGGTTGAGATGGCGGAAAAAGGGGCTCAAACAATAAAAAGAAGGTAGGCTCAAAAAAATTAAGACATTACCTGTTGAAGCAAAAAGTAAGCGACCGTTTTTCTGTTGCTTACTTTTGCATTTTGTAGTACGTTCGAAAACAATATCCTCTTTTGCCCCATGAATAGAATAGATCGCCTACAAGCCATACTGATTCATCTACAAAGTAAGAAGGTGGTAACCGCGGCAGAGCTGGCCGAGCGGTTTAACCTGAGTGTACGCACCGTTTACCGGGATATCAGAGCGTTGGAGGAGGCTGGAGTTCCCATTGGAGCAGAAGCTGGGCTCGGATACTATCTTGACGAGAGCTATCACCTTCCACCAGTTAGCTTTACCAATAGCGAAGCATCAGCCCTACTAATTGGAGGCAAGTTTGTAGAGCAGATGAGCGATTCGCATACTAGGGAAGCCTACCGATCGGCATTATTCAAGATAAAATCGGTACTAAATAGCAAAGAGAAGCATGAGATTGACGTATTACAAGAAAACATTAGAGTGTTTGGACGTCAACAGCCAAACGATTGCAGAGAGAGGGCGCTGCTAGTAGATGTGCAGCAAGCAATAGTAAGCAGAACTGTGCTCGATATAGAATACCACGCCTACTACAACAATAAAACAACGCAACGAAGGATAGAACCCATTGGAATGGTGTACTACAGCAACAGCTGGCACCTTATAGGCTACTGCCTGCTCAGAAATGAGTATAGAGACCTACGCTTAGATCGGATACAGCAGCTACAGCGAACAAAAGAACCTTTTACAAAGGAAAAACACATTTGCCTAGAGGAATACTTTGAACAAATGCAGCAAGACCATCAAGTGCATCGAATTACGCTGCTAGTAAAGGAAGATAGCCTGAGCTACATTCAAGATTCGAAATACTGGTATGGATTTACCTACGACGAACCTGCTACAGAAGGATGGCGTCGGCTATTTTTCAGAAACGGAGATTTAAATGGATTTGCCCGATGGGTACTAATGGCTGCAGGAGAGACAAAAGTGGAAGAGCCAGCAGAATTAAATCAGATGGTGGTTGAGCTAGTTTGCTCGCTCAACAAAATCTATTTGACAAAAAAATAATACTACCTACGTTGTGCTAAGCGACTCGCAGTAATTCTTAAATCGAACTAATATCGAAAGCCAACCATCGCGCTGCATTTCGATAGGATGCGTATTTTCGGTTTCGAAGGTTTCCACAATTTCGGTAGAACCACCTTGCCTCCAGAATAGAATTGACACAGACCTTCCATCGTCGAGCAGAAAAGCAAGCTGCTCTTTAGGAACCACAGCAGTATACTTACCGCTAAAATCGAAACCTATCAAACCACTCTTTGCCTCCATTCGGTAGCAGAAGCGCCCATCGGGACGCAAATTGTTGTCGGCACGAGTAGTATGCCAATCGTCAGAAGCACAATTCCATATTAGGATATCACTAGGAGAAGTCCAGCGGCTCCAGACAACATCGATTGGTGCGTTTACAACAATGCGTAACGTAACTATTTTACTATTTGCATTCATACCTATATATTTAGAAGGATTTTAGCGGTTCTCGCAGTTGAACATCCATTGAACCCCAAATTTATCGGTACAGCTGCCGTAGTAAGCCCCCCAAAACATATCTTGAAGATCCATCGTAACCTTTCCGCCATTTGCCAAAGCGTCGAAAAGCCTTTTAGTCTCCTCGCGAGTATCCGTTTCGAGGTTTATGTGCACGTTGTTACCTGCGTTAACATGAAATCCACAGGATTCGGGAGCGTCTGTTCCCATTAAGATATGACCACCAAGGATTGGAAGTTCGACATGCATTACCAGCATTTTATCCTCTTCGGATAGAGGAGGCATTCCCTCCATAGGAGGCATATCGCCAAATCGGGCTATTCCACCACGAGTAAATTCACCCCCAAAAATAGATTGATAGAACTTAAAAGCCTCTTCGGTATTTCGAGGGAAATTGAGATAGGTACTGACTCTTGCCATCGCGTTTCGTTTACATTTATTAAGTATTTAAACATAAAGAAACTAATTTTGTTTCAGAAAAAGCTAAAATATTGCACATTCTAAAAGAAAAACATCCGTTAATAGAGTCCCTCTCTACTAACGGATGTTTTTATGTGGTAAGCAGTACGCTTTAAAGCAGCAGAACTTGGTTAGGCAATTTCCCAATCAAAGCCATCCTTGCGATCTTTAACGATAACCCCAATTTTATTTAGCTCATCTCTAATTTTATCGGAAGTGGCAAAGTCTTTATTAGCCTTTGCCTGCATGCGAATATTAAGCAACATGTTAATAAGATCAGCGGTAAGGTTACTTTTGGTATCGCCAGCAATGCTATCGTCGCGTAGGCCTAGAATCTCGAATACCGTGGTATTAAAGATGCTTGATAGGCGCTCGAGATCGGCAGCAGAGATCTTTTCTTTACCATCGTAAATTGAATTGATATTACGCACCCAGTCAAAAAGAACAGAGATAGCAATTGGGCTGTTTAAGTCGTCATTTAGCGCATCAAAAACGCCCGTTTCCAACTCGTCGACATTTACGGTAGAGACATCCGAAGCCTTTAGCTTGCTAAGCGTATTGGCTGCGGTAAGAAGTCGTTGTAACCCCTTTTCGGCAGCTTGTAACGCCTCATTAGAGAAGTCGAGCGTGCTACGATAGTGAGCTTGAAGCGTAAAGAAACGAATGGTCATAGGACCATAGGCTTGCTCAAGGAGCTTATGGCTTCCGTTGAACAATTCCTCCAAGGTAATGAAGTTACCTAAGCTTTTTCCCATCTTCTGCCCGTTGATGGTAAGCATATTATTATGCATCCAGTAGTTTACGGAATCGTGCCCAAGAGCAGCGGTGCTCTGAGCGATTTCGCACTCGTGGTGAGGAAACATCAAGTCCATACCACCTCCATGAATGTCAAACTTTTCGCCAAGGTACTTGGTACTCATAGCAGAACATTCGAGGTGCCAACCGGGGAAGCCATCGCTCCAAGGAGAAGGCCAGCGCATTATATGTTCGGGCTGTGCTTTTTTCCAAAGCGCAAAGTCGAACGAGTTGCGCTTTTCGCTTTGCCCATCTAGCTCGCGAGTATTGGCTTGGAGATCGTCCAAAATACGACCAGAAAGTTTTCCATAAGGATACTTGCGGTTGTATGCCTCAACATCAAAGTAAATAGAGCCTTGGCTTTCGTAGGCAAAGCCGGCATCTTGGATTTTCTTAACCAAATCGATCTGCTCGATAATATGGCCCGAAGCATGAGGTTCGATGCTTGGGGGAAGCACATTAAGAAGCTTCATTGCATCATGGTAGCGGTTGGTGTAATACTGCACCACCTCCATGGGCTCCAGCTCCTCTAATCGGGCTTTCTTGCCTATTTTATCGTCTCCGCTATCGGCATCATTCTCAAGGTGGCCAACGTCGGTAATGTTACGCACATAGCGAACCTTGTACCCTCTATTTTTGAGATAACGAAACAGCAAATCGAAGGTGATGGCTGGACGAGCGTGCCCCAAATGCGGATCGCCATAAACCGTAGGACCGCAAACATATAGTCCTACATGTGGAGGGTTGATTGGTATAAAATCTTCCTTTTTTCGCGTAAGCGTATTGTAAATCTGCAATTTGCCTTCCATCACTTAAAAAAAATAGTTCGAAACACAAAGTTAATGATTTATGAGCGAATGACGAGCATCTGAAAAGATAAAATGGAAATATAGCAAAGCCAGCCACCTATGCTACTGGCATAAAACTGCATTTTGCTGAATATCGTAAAGGCATTACCGCAGCTCTATAGCCCTTAAAAAAGGCTAGAAGGCAGTTTATTCGAGAATATGGCAATAAGCTTCTTGGTTTTTTGTACCTTTGTGAATAGTTCATTTCACCCGCCCCCGTTCATTTTTAATAGAATAACTTTATGAAGAAAGTTAAAAGCGACGAAAAATCAAGCAGCAAAAGCATTAAGAAAAAAAGTATCGAAAAGCACATTTTTGAGATTATCTCCACGCATCCCAACAAATCATTTAGCTACAAAGAGATTGCTAAAACTTTGGGATTGAAGGATAACGGACAAAAGCACACCGTGATGGTTTGCCTAACAGAGCTCAAGCGCATGGGCATGGTGAACGAGATTGAGCACGGGGTATTTAAGGTTGTTACCAAGGGGGGATTTGTTGTCGGCAAGGTAGATATGACGCAGAGTGGTTCTGCCTTTATCATATCACCAGATACCGAAGAAGATGTATTCATTTCGCCAAGTAAAATGAACCAAGCGCTACACGGCGATACGGTTCGCGTTTACGTTTATCCCTATAAAGGGAAAAAACGCCCAGAAGGAGAAATCGTAGAGATACTTGAAGCAGGAAAGCGTCAATATGTTGGAACGGTAGAGATGTCGCCCAACTATATATTCGTAGTACCCGATGGCAAGCAAATGCCGTTCGACATATTTGTACCAATGCGCCATGCTGGCGATGCCCAAAATGGCGACAAGGTAATTGTTAAGGTTATCGAGATGCCTAAAACAGGGAAGAATCCAATTGGAGAAATCGTTGAAGTTTTAGGAAAGCCTGGCGACAATGAGGTAGAAATGCACGCAATACTAGCCGATTACGGACTACCATATAAGTTTCCTGAAGAGGTTGAGCGCGCAGCAGATTTCATTAAAGATGACATAATTCCATCAGAAATTGCCAAGCGCCGAGATATGCGCCACATTACCACGTTTACTATAGACCCTGCTGACGCCAAGGACTTTGACGATGCATTATCGTTTAGTAAGCTCCCCAATGGCCATATTGAGGTTGGCGTACACATTGCAGATGTTTCGCACTACCTACAGCCAGGCTCTATTATCGATAAGGAGGCTGTAGAAAGAGCAACATCCGTTTATCTTGTAGATAGAACCGTTCCGATGCTACCAGAGCGGCTATCAAACTTCCTCTGCTCGCTTCGTCCTAACGAGGACAAGCTTACCTACTCGGCTGTATTTGAGTTGGACGAAGATGCCAATGTAATTAACACATGGATAGGCAGAACCGTTACCCACTCGGATCGTAGATTTACCTATGAGGAAGCTCAGGAGGTTATTGAAACAGGGAATGGTGACTACAAAGATGAGATTCTAACCCTACATAAGCTGGCCCAGAAATTACGTGCCGACAGATTCAAGCACGGAGCCATTGCCTTTGATAGAGAAGAGGCCAAATTCGAAATAGATGAGACAGGAAAGCCTCTAAGAGTCTACTTTAAGACACAAAAGGAGAGCAATCAGCTCATAGAAGAGTTTATGCTTTTGGCCAACAAGAAAGTTGCAGAACATATTGGTAAGGTAAAAGGAAGAAGTAAACCAAAAACATTTGTTTACCGTATTCACGACGTGCCTAATCCCGAAAAGTACGACACCTTCCGCCGTTTTGTTGTGAAATTTGGTTACTACCTACAAGCAAGCAACAGCAAAGGCATCTCAAAAGAGCTAAATCAGCTGCTATCTGACGTAAAAGGCAAGACTGAGGAAAACCTGATAGAGACCCTAGCGGTACGCTCGATGGCAAAGGCAAAATACTCGACTGAAAACATAGGCCACTACGGGCTACAGTTCGACTACTATACCCATTTCACCTCACCTATTCGACGCTACCCGGATGTGATGGTGCATCGCTTGCTCGACATGTACGATCATGGTGCCTCTTCTCAGGATCAAGAATCGTACGAAGAGCTATGCCTACAATCCTCCGAAATGGAGATCAAAGCATCCGATGCCGAAAGAGCATCCATCAAGTACAAAATGGTAGAGTTCATGGTGGATAAAGTTGGGATGGAGTTCGATGGTATCGTTTCTGGCGTTACGGATTGGGGCATCTACGTAGAGATCAAGGAAAACAAGGTTGAAGGAATGGTTTCGACCCGCGACCTAACCGACGATAGCTACATCTTTGATGAGGACAGCTACAGCCTAGTTGGCCGCAACACTGGAAGACGCTTTACCCTTGGAGATGAAGTGCGCATACGTGTTCTACGAACCAACCTAGCGCGCAAGCAGCTAGACTACGAGCTAATTGGAGTTGGCGGCCAAGAAGTTTCCTTTGAACCTGCCGTTAACACAGGATTCTCAGGAAAAGGAAGCGCCCGAACCAGCAGAGAACCGCATAAAAGCAGATCGGAAGGACGCAAAACAGAGCGAAAATCGGGAAGCCGAAAAAGCGGTGAAAAGAAAGCAGGAAAAAAATCAAGCAGCAAAAGAAGAAGATAAGAAAAGGCTCCTACGGGAGCCTTTTTAGCAATTGCCAATTGCCAAATAAAACCTACTTTGCATATTCTTTTAAACACAAGCCTAAGCACTATGAGAAAAATTCTAATAGCTTTACTAGGAGTGCTTTCTATTAGCAGCATAGCAAATGCGCAAAAACGCTATGTCCTAACATCTCCCGATAAGCAAATCACTGCAACAATTACGGCAGGCGATACCCTTACCTATAAAGTCGATTACAAAGGAGAGACCGTCCTACAACCATCGAAGCTAACGCTCACCTTTGGCGGACTAAAGACCTTTGGCGTTAAACCCAAGGTTGCAAATGCCAAACAAACCTCTGTTGACGAAATAATTGATGCGGTAGTTGCCCAAAAATCCTCCAAGATTGCCGATAGCTACAACCAGCTAACTATCAAATTTAGGAGAGGATACGCTATAGCTTTCCGCGCATACAACGATGGTGTTGCATACCGCTGGCAAACCACCATCAAAGGAGAGCATATTGTAAAAGATGAGCTGGTTGAATTTGCCTTTCCCGACAAAGCAAAGCTATGGTTTCCGGAAGAGAAAAGCATCTACTCGCATCAGGAGCGTAAATACAGCTACATTAACCTAGCGGAAGTTGGACCAACCCGATTCGGATCAACAGGAATGCTTGTTGACTTAGGGAAAGCTAAGGTTTACCTCTCAGAATCGGATTTGGAAGAGTATCCAGGAATGTTTCTACGAGGTAGTGCATCAAAGCCAAACTCGTTGATCGGAAAATTTGCAGGATATCCGCTTGAGGTAAAATCAAAATCGGATAGAGACGAGGTGGTAACCCAGTATGCCGATTTTTTGGCTAAAACCGCAGGCTCCAGAACATTTCCTTGGCGCCTAATGGTAATTACCGACAACGACATAAAGTTGGCTGAGTCGATGATGGTTTACAAGCTGGCATCCGAAAATAGAATAAAAGATCCATCGTGGATTAAACCTGGGAAAGTTGCCTGGGACTGGTGGAATGATCTAAACATATACAACACAGAGATCAAATCGGGTGTAAATACCGAAACCTACAAGTACTATATCGACTTTGCAAGCAGATATGGCCTTCGCTACATCATCCTTGATGAAGGATGGTACCACCTCGAAGATGTGCTAAAGGTAAAAAAGGAGGTGAATATAGAGGAGCTAATCAGCTACGGCAAATCGAAGAACGTAGATATCATACTTTGGGTTACATGGAAAGCCCTAAACGAAAAGATGGATGAAGCCTTGACCCAATTCGAAAAATGGGGAGTTAAGGGCATTAAGGTTGACTTCATGCAGCGCGACGATCAAAAGATGGTAGAGTTTTACTATACCACAGCGAGCAAAGCGGCCGAACATAAGCTGCTAGTCGACTATCATGGCGCCTACAAGCCAACCGGATTACAGCGAACCTTCCCGAACGTAATAAGCTTCGAGGGTGTTTACGGCCTAGAGCAAAATAAGTGGACAGACGACGAAACCGTAGACCACAACGTAACGCTTCCTTTCATCAGAATGGTTGCAGGGCCAATGGACTTTACGCCTGGAGCAATGCTTAACGCTACCAAAGATGAGTTTAAAGCCAACTGGAGTCGTCCAATGGCTTACGGAACCCGCTGCCATCAGCTGGGAATGTATGTAATTTACGAAAGTCCGCTACAAATGCTTGCCGATAGCCCTTCGAACTACTACCACGAACCAGCTGCTATGGATTTCCTATCAAAAGTTCCTACCGTTTGGGACCAAACCATAGGAATTGATGGAAAGGTAGGAGATTTCATTATCATGGCTCGCCGCAGCGGCAGCCAATGGTACATTGGAGGAATGACCGACTGGACCTCGCGAGATGCAACCATTAAGCTCGATTTTCTGCCAGAAGGGGAGCACACGCTAACGCTTTGGCAGGATGGCCCCAACGCCGATAAGGCAGCGGTAGACTGCATAACCAAAAAGATAACAGTTAGCAAAGGGCAAACAATCACCATCCCAATGGCCAAAGGAGGTGGGTTTGTTGGCATAATAGAATAACAGGAACTC
The DNA here is from genome assembly GCF_000798815.1 of Alistipes sp. ZOR0009. Classification (NCBI taxonomy): domain Bacteria; kingdom Pseudomonadati; phylum Bacteroidota; class Bacteroidia; order Bacteroidales; family Rikenellaceae; genus Alistipes; species Alistipes sp. ZOR0009. The sequence continues at coordinate 348,156 of NZ_JTLD01000004.1, forward strand.
GTAATAACAGCAAAGCCTGCTCTTTTATAGAGCAGGCTTTGCTGTTTGTAACCAAAATAAGATGCAGAGGAAAAAGATAAACTTTGCTTCCATTTTTATATTCTTAAGAAATCTATCAGCCAACAACAACAATTTCAGCAGAATTTTTAGTTACTTGAAGGCTAGATAGCGACCTATAGCAAAAAATTGTGACCATTCTGAAAATTAGGCACAAAAAAAGCAAAGTAAGAGCATATGAATCCGACTTCAGTAGAAGCAAAACTTAGAGAAATACTATACACCGAAGGAGCCTCCGATCTACAACGAGTAAGTGCACTTGTTGGGATGGTACGCCCTGCTACAGCTTCCGATACCAAGGCAGCAAATGCCAGTTTTAAGGAAATTATTGATGCTCTTACTAAAGATTCAAGTCTAGGAACCACCCTATCGGAAATAATCCTAAGAATAGCAGATTCCTACCACCTGCAAAAGTTCTTTACAGAATGCGGAATTGTTTCGACCAAAAGCTTCTGGTCCGATTTTTTTGCAAAAGCAAACCGTAAATTCTTGCCAGAATACTATCCAGAGGATGACATTCGCCACCTTATTAGGGAGGTGTTTCATCGCGCTACCGACTACATTTGGCTATCGGCGCTATCTGACGAAACCTGGGAGCAGCTTTGCAATATTATAAAAACAACCGACAAGTCAGATTCGACAATATACAGCAATCCAAGCTACCTCCTCGAATCTATTCAGATACTGGCACAACGAATTACGGCCATTGCCTACGAACCCGAGATCGACTCCAAGCTCCCAGATATAGAGGATATCTCCTCGCCATATGTCGACTTAACCAGAGGCGCAATTCTCTTCATAAAGGCAATTAAAGCAAACGAGCAGCCCGAGCTTGTTCGCACCCGTGGAGAGGAGCTCATGCAGCTCATTACCCAATGCAGGCAAGGCGTAGAGCAGATATATGAGAACAAGGATCAGTATGGAGTAGACATGCACTTTGTATACCTTATTAAAAGGCTCGAACAGCAAATCAACCGGCTGCAGCTGCTAGCAGATGTTGTTCTTACAAGAGGAACAAGGCAGGAGTCTACCAGCATACATCGCCTACTAGCCCATCTGCTAAAGGCCGAGAAGCAACAAAACAGCATACAAAAGCACATACACTCCAACCTGCAGCTGCTACTTTATAAGATTGCCGTTAACACCTCTAAGGTAGGCGAGCACTACAAGGTAGCTTCGCGAATGGAATACTTTATAATGCTAAAATCGGCGCTCGGCGGAGGATTGATTGTTGGCCTGCTAGCCTGCCTAAAGATAGGAATATCGTACCTTCCCTTCTCGCCTTTAGGAACCGCATTAGGATACAGCATAAACTATGCAATGGGCTTTGTTGCAATATACATGCTCCACTTCACCTTGGCAACCAAGCAGCCAGCCATGACCGCCTCTACCATAGCCAAAACATTGGCCAACGGGGACTCCACCAACGTTATTACCAACGAGACCAGGCTACTTATAAGACAGATTGCAAGAAGCCAAATTGTATCGCTAGTAGGAAATGTTGCCGCATCGCTCCCCTTTGCATGGCTCCTAACAAAGCTCTTTACGCTAGCCCTTGGCAGCCATATTGCAACACCCGCCAAAAGTATTGCCCTTATGGACGATATAAACCCGTGGCTTAGCCTATCGCTCTACTATGCTGCTGTTGCCGGGGTTTATCTCATGATTTCGGGATTAATTGCCGGATACTACGACAACCTAATACTGCATAACAGCTTCTACCTACGCCTAAAGAGCCACTACCGATTACGAAAAATTCTAGGTCAACGACGCCTTGATAAGCTTTCGCTTTACCTCTCGAACAACCTCGGCAATATTGCCGGAAATATTTTCCTTGGCGTATTCCTTGGCGTAACCTCCACTATCGGACATTTTATAGGTATCCCAATTGATATTAGGCACGTAACCTTCTCTGCGGCCAACTTTGGCATAGCGTTGGCCGAATATCCAGGGCTAATACCAGCTAACATGCTGGCTGGAGTTGCTATCGGGATTTTCGGTATCGGATTGGTAAACGTTTTTGTAAGCTTTGGCCTATCCATAGCCATTGCGCTCTACTCGCACGGCGCAAATCCATCCGAATATGTTCGTCTGCTAAAGGACATCCTAAAAGATTTCCTCAAGGCTCCCCACCTCTACATCTTCCCTGCAAAGGATAGGAAGCTCACAGAGGCAAAAAAGGATCCCCAACAATAGCCTTTCACATTCCGAGATTATAAGCCAATACAACGTTTTTAAACTTATTTTGACAGTCAACAGCCATTCATAATCACATAATTGATGCCATCTGCAAGCTATAAAACATCTAAATAGATGCTTTTTACAGCCATATGTATTATAAATCGAAAAAAATATAATATATTTCGCACATGGTTAAAGATCGCATTAATAACATGTACCATCTATCAGGCAAGGGGCTATATAGCTGCTGGCTTTGCTGATTTAACCCGTCTACATAAAAAAGGCGAGGAGTTCTTCCTCGTGCCTTAATCATCATATTACATAACTAATAGCCGTAAGGAGATAGATACTCCTTCGCATTGTCATGGAAAAAGGAATTGCTTTCGACATCAAACGCTTTGCCGTTAATGATGGCCCAGGTATTAGGACTGTTATATTCCTAAAAGGCTGCCCCCTAAAATGCCAATGGTGCCATAATCCCGAAGGAATAAGCAGGGATATAGAGCTTTGCACCAAAAACGTAAAAGTAGATGGGGTAAGCTACTGCATGCCTCACCGCATAGGGTACGAAACGTCATCAACCGAGCTTATTGCCGAGGTTATGAAGGATCAAATATTCATGGAGGATTCGGGAGGAGGGGTTACCTTCTCTGGCGGCGAACCGCTACTGCAGCACGACCTTCTAAAGGAGGCGCTACAGGGCCTAAGACAGCGAGGTGTACACACCGCTGTAGATACTTCGGGCCTATCCACCTGGAATATATTTGAAAAAATAAATCCCTACACCAACCTTTACCTGTACGACCTCAAATGCATCGATAACGACAAGCATATCCGCATGACAGGCGTATCGAACGCGGCTATTATCGAAAATCTAAAACGGCTATCGGGCACCGGCATCCCCTTTCATATACGGATACCGGTAATTCCCACCCTCAACTTCGACGATGAGGAGATGCAGCGAATCTATACATTCCTGACATCCCTAAAGGGAATTAGGCAGGTAGACCTGCTGCCCTACCACAAGGTAGCCCAATCTAAATACGAACGAATGGGCATTACCAACAAGCTGTTTGAGGAGCGCTCGCTTGGCGCAGAGGATCTCCAATCCTACGCCGAGCTCTTCCGCAACCTTAATGTACCTGTTACTATTGGAGGCTAGAGTACTAAAATCACATAAACGACGACAAACAATGAACGAAAGAGTTAAACAACTACGAGAGGAGAGCTTAAATGCTGTAAACACCCTTTCGTCCGAACGGGGGATACTGATAACCCAGTTCTTTAAAAGTATGGAGGATCATAAGATATCGGTACCTATGCTTAGGGCCATGTCCTTCGACTACATCCTCAACAATAAAAAAATATATATAGGTAAAGGGGAGCTTATCGTGGGCGAAAGAGGTCCAAAGCCCAAGGCTACACCAACCTACCCCGAGATTTGCGTCCACACCCAGGACGATCTCGAAATCCTCAACAACCGTAAGCATGTATCCTTTAAGGTCGACGAGCAAACACGCATCGACTTTAGGGATATCATTACCCCCTACTGGACTGGTCGTACCAACCGCGACCGAATAATGAGAGCCCAGAATAAGGAGTGGAAGAAAGCCTTCGAAGCGGGCATCTTTACCGAGTTTATGGAGCAGCGCGCTCCCGGACATACGGTGTGCGGTGGCAAAATCTACCAGATGGGAATGAACGACTTCATCGAACAAATTGATGGGGTTATTAAGCAGATCTGCGTCCAAAAGGATATCGACAGCAATAAGCTCGAGGAGCTAAAGTCGATGCGGGTTGCAGCCCAAGCCATCATCAGCTACGCCAACAGGCACGCCGACGAGCTCGAAATCCTTGCATCAACCGAACAGGATACGGCTCGCGAGGCGGAGCTCCGCAAGATGGCTCAGGTATGCCGCAACGTACCGGCCAATAAGCCCCAAACATTCCACGAGGCGCTCCAGTACTACTGGTTTATCCACCTTGGCGTAATCACCGAGCTCAACCCTTGGGATGCCTTCAACCCCGGCCGATTAGATCAGCACCTTTACCCCTTCTATATCGCCGACATAGAGAATGGAACCCTAACAAAAGAGGAGGCCATAGAGCTGCTCCAATGCTTTTGGGTGAAGTTCAACAACCACCCCTCACCTCCTAAAGTAGGAATCACCGCGCAGGAGAGCAGCACCTACACCGACTTCTGCCTAATAAACGTGGGAGGTGTTAAGGAGGATGGCAGCGATGGCGTTAACGAGGTCTCCTTCATGATTCTCGATGTTATCGAGGAGATGCGCCTGCTTCAACCCAGCTCTATGGTGCAGCTATCGAAGAAGAACCCCGACAGCTTTATCGATCGAACCATCCACATCTCCAAAACTGGCTTCGGGCAGCCCTCCATCTTCAACACAGACGCCATGATCCAGGAGATGCTCCGCCAAGGAAAAAGCATTACCGACGCCAGACGCGGAGGAGCCAGCGGATGCGTGGAGGTGGGAGCCTTTGGAACCGAGGCCTACTGGCTTTCGGGCTACTTCAATATCCCCAAGATATTCGAGCTTACCCTAAATAACGGATACGACCCCAGAACCTCGCAGCAGCTTGGCCCCAAAACAGGCGACGCCGCCGCCTTCACCTCCTACGAGGAGCTGCTTAAAGCTTTCGAGGAGCAGGTAAACCACTTTATGCGCATCAAGATTGAGGGTAACGTAAAGAACGAGCGCATATTTGCCCAGTTTATGCCCGTTCCTTTCCTCTCCATTTTGGTGGACGACTGCATAACCAACGGTGTAGACTACAACGCAGGCGGAGCACGCTACAACACCACCTACGTACAGGGTGTAGGACTCGGAACCATTACCGACTGCCTCTCGGCCATCAAATTCCACGTCTTCGAAAAGAAGAACGTAAGCATGAGCATCATGCTGCAAGCGCTAAGAAGCAACTTCGAAGGCTACCAAAACCTGCGCAACGAGCTTATATTCAATACGCCAAAGTATGGTAACGACGACGATCGCGCAGATAGATGCCTAAACGAGGTATTTGAGATATACTACAACGCGGTTGACGGAAAGCCAAACCCCAGAGGTGGCGTACACCGAGTAGACCTGCTTCCAACCACCTGCCACATCTACTTTGGTAAGGTAACCGGAGCATTACCCGATGGAAGAAAGGCCAACACCCCTCTTTCTGAAGGTATATCCCCCTCGCAAGGCTGCGACACCAACGGACCTACCGCTGCCATAAAGTCGGCTTCCAAAATAGACCACGTACGAACAGGAGGAACGCTGCTAAACATGAAATTTGCTCCCCAATTCTTTAAAAACGAGGAGGCTATTAAGCGTGTATCCAGCTTAGTTCGCAGCTACTTTAAGCTAGATGGCCACCATATTCAGTTTAACGTGGTTAATGCCGACACGCTCCGAAAAGCGCAGAAGCAACCAGAGCTATACCGCGATCTGATTGTAAGAGTTGCGGGCTTCAGCGACTACTTCAACGATCTGGGTCCTGAGCTCCAAAACGAAATTATCACTCGCACCGAGCATGAATCCATATAGCATAGCTTAGAAGCCTTACGCCTCTACAAGCCTTTTTAGGGCTACCGGCTCCAAGAAGGGTAGAGCGCTGAAGGCGACCTAGCTGTAGCGCTTCTTCTATAAGTGTAACGCATACCTCCATCATAGGGGTATGCGTTTTTTCATATCCCCCCACAAAAGTAGCGGCTTCGAGGTGCTGACGGTCACCTTACCCGCACCCGCTTTTCAGAATTGCATGTTCCCTCTTAGGCAGCACTGCCAAATTGAGCGAAATACGAGCAAGTAGCGCGCTAAAACAAGCCCAAAGATGAGAGGCAGCGCAGCCCTGCCCCATAGTGCCTTAACCTTGGTCAAGGATTCCACAAGCTAGATCTAGGATGATGCAAACAAGATCAAAGATGAGACAAATACGATAATATATAGATCAAACTAGACAATATATGAACCAAACTAGGTAATATATGGATCAAAGTAGACAATATATGAAGCAAATACGATAATATATGAGACAAATACGATAATATATGAAGCAAATATTATAATATATGAACCAAACTAGGTAATATATGAAGCAAACTAGACCATATATGCCCCCTTCACTACCAAATATAATACAGCAAAAACCTTTTACCAAACGACGACAAAGCACTATATTTCAAGATGTTTTAAGTGTATAAGAAACAGCAATTGCACCGAACGGATTTAGAAGCAGGTGTAACCATAAAAGGAAAGAACCCTACTACCTTGATAAGGAGTAGGTGCCACAGAGCCCTTACCCATCGCTACCTAAGCAGGACCCCTTAGCCAGAAATGCCGTTAGGTGCAGCTATCGTGTAAGGGATGGCCTCCATTACCTGCTAGCTGCAGGGCGGTAGTAGCCGCTGCAGCAAAAAGCGACCACCACGCCAGCGGGAAGTAAAAATATCAAAGGGAGCCGAACCTGAAAGGCAGCAACGGACAGTAGGAAAAAGTATGGGAGCCCGCCTTAAAAAGCAGCAGCAGCCAAAGTGCTGCCACACATAGCGACGCTACCCTGCCTATACCATAAGCCAAGGGGCTAAACGGAACGGATATCCCCTTTCACCAAAAAAGTAAGGCTACCCGTTGGGTAGCCTTACTTTTTATAATTGCGTTTAAGATATCTTACTATGCGTCAATAAGAGCTGCATATTGCTCTGCAGAAAGAAGCTCTTCTAGCTCGGCAGGGTTAGCAACCTTAACCTTAATCATCCAGCCTGCTCCGTATGGATCCTTATTGATGCTGTCTGGTTGGTCAGCAAGACCACCATTAACTTCAATAACTTCACCAGCAAGAGGCATAAATGCGTCAGATACTGTCTTAACCGCTTCGATGGTACCAAAAACTTCCTCTTTTTCAAGAGTTTCGCCTTCTGTTTCGATCTCAACGAAAACGATATCTCCTAGCTGACCTTGAGCAAAATCGGTAATACCGATAGTTACAACGTCGCCATCTACAAGAACCCACTCGTGATCCTTGGTGTACTTAAGATTTGATGGAATATTCATAGCTTTAGTATTTTATTGTTAGCATACCGCTCTAAAATCCTTTCGATTTGCTTCCAAAGTTAAACAATTTTCCAACTTAAACTATTGTCCGATGTTATATCTTACACTGAATCCAAAAGAAGTATTTGCAGTTGGATAGGTGTTGGATATCAACGGTTTATTTATGACCCTATCAAAGAAAACTCGAAGGTTTATTTTCTCGTTAAACATATAGTCCGAGCTCAGCTTCATTGTAACGGTATTTCGCCCGTCCGAAGCCTGTACTAAATCCTCCACAATCTTCCGAATAATGGTCATATTGTTGTTAAAGGCCAGCCCGGCATCAACCTTTAGGTAGCTGGCAACCACCTTTTGGGTCTCGTTATCGATCCAACGAATCGGGTTATCTAGGCGATAGCCAACCGAGAAGTTCCACTCGTTAGTTCTAATTTCGGTAATCTGGTTGTTGGTAAGGCTTAAGGCAATAACCCTTGTCTTATTAACACGCGCCTGCGTCTGAAGGTTGTTTGCCCAGCCCACATTAACACCAAACAGCGGATTAAAGTACTCCGATATGCTCACGTTCACAATCTCGTGGCGAGGAATGAAGTCGTTCTGCGCATTTCGGACGTAGCTAAATCCGTCGGTAAACGGATCGTAGGTCGGATTAGAGTTGTAGCCGCCAATAGTGTAAACAGCTCGGTACGAGTGCTCCAAATCCGCATTCTTTATGTAGGGCTTCAGCACCTTCATTTTCGATAATCCCTGGTAACGAACAGTCCAGTTCGGAAAAGGAATGCTTGAAAACGGCTTTAGTCCAACTTTACCTGGTGTAAACGAGGTGTAGGCTGATAAGAAGGCCGGAAGCATAACATCCTGCGCCAGCTTTCCGTAGCCATCGGCATAGCCATCCTTAACGTTGCCCGTATACCCGTTGGTAGAACCAGCGGCCCGCTCTTGTGCCAACCGAAGGGAGATAACAGATCGGTCTGACAGGAATCGTTCGAATGCCGCCGACTTATAGTTATTCCCCGAAGTGGGACTTTCGAAGGCCGAACCAATACCCAACACCGAGATGCTAAAGGTTCCGTTAAACACCGTCCCAGCATCCTGCGCGGTTCCGTAACGGCTCTGATTGCGCGAGTAGGAACGGTTACCGGTTAGGTCAATAATCAAATCTTTTATCGGCTCTACGGATGCCCTATAAGAGAATACCTCCATATTCGTCATTACGAATGGAGAGTTAAAGTCGCTATTGTTTACCAGCCATCCCTTTGCCTGAGCAACGTCGTAGATATCAGCATCCTGCTGCCCAAGTATGAAGCTTAAGCCCGGAGCCAACCCTGTCGACGAGCTGTTGGTTCCAAACCAGCTCGAAGATTTGCTGTATCCTGGTAAAATGGTTCCCTGATTTAGCGTGTAGGTGGCACTTACATTTCGAAGCCCCATCAGCATCCGCAAGCCGAGCTTGCCAGCATAGATTAAGGGGTTAGGGGTATACTCCACCTTACCCGTAATATGCACGGTAGCCCCCTTAACAGTCTCGGCAACCTGAACCGAAACACGCCCCTTAGAGACAACCTGCGTAACAGCATCCACGGCCTTGCCGTTGGCGTCGTAAACCGCTATCTTTATATCTACACCCTCCAAGTCGTGGGAGATATTTCGCTTTCGCCCCTTGTAAAGGGTCATCTTTTCGGTCTTATACGTCTTCTTAACCAGCACCACCGGCTTGGAGTTTGGATTATCAAACTCCTGGTTAATAGCTCGCAGAAAAGGAATCTTATTGTAAAGCGTTACCATATTCAAACTTCCATTCAGCGAAGTTTGGTTCATGTTCTTTATGGTATTACCAACCGAATACTGCGACCCTGCTGGCATTATAGGCCCTGCATCCCAATCGTATCGGGCATCATACCCAGCCGATGCTGATACCCAGTTAAACAACGGAATCTTATTTATTGGAATGGTATAACGAACATTGAAGGCATGGTCGTAGTGAACGTTACGTCCTCCCATGGCAATGTTTCTCCAAACCGAATCCTTCCAAACCTTGTAGGCATCCCTATCCCTTCGCTTATCAACAATGCCTTCGGGCTCATCTATACGCGCTAGGTTGTTTGCCGAGAAGGTAAGCTTGAGGTTGCGGGTAATATCCCACTGCAATGCGTAAACCCTATTCCAATAAAAATCCTTGGCATACGACGATGGTATGTCCACTCCGCTTTTAGGCGATAGGTTTCGGATCTTTATCTCGTTGTAGTTGCGGGTTATCTCCGATATAAAGCTAAGCTGCGAAGGTACATAGCCTATATTGAAATCCTTTATCAGCCTCAAATAGGGCGAACTAACAACCCGGTTGTTAACCCGTCGCAAAGGCTCGAAGTACTTAGGCGTTGTATTGTAGGCGTAGCTAAATATTCCTCGGTAGTTCTTCTGCAGCTGGCGTTCCATTTGCGGCGTACGCGAGTACATCTCGTTGTAGGCGTAGGTAACCGAGAAGTTAGATGGCGAAATGAGCGCAAAGCTTTCCGATGGCTTAGAAATTCCAACATTGGTAAAGTTGATGCTCTTTCGTACAGTTAACTCCTGCGCCAAATTACGTACCGAGTCGCGAGCGCTCTGCGTAGGAATGTAGCTTAAAGAGGTATGCAACGGAATATCCTGATCTGTTGGGCTCCACTTCTCGTTTGCTATTGCCTCCGAGTAGCCTACGTGCATAGGAATGCGAACTCCTAGCTTATCGGGGAAAAATTTCCCCAGCTCAAAATCACCTGCAAGGTCGTAGGTGTATATCTCCTTCTGGTTACGGTTGTTCAGCTTGCTCTCCAACGATCCAAAGCCGGGGGTCATCGTGCTTCCGGCAAGAGAAACAACACCAAAATCGGCCATCTTGGCCATCATCCGCGCATTGGCCGCCCATCCGGTTGACTCATCAAAGTTACTTAGTCGCAATTCGTTCACCCAAACAATACCTGCCTTGGGCTGTCCATCATCTGCTATACCATTTTGCTTGGAAGGGTTTCTGATACCAATCATTACGGTACGAACGTTGCTCAAGCTGGGATTCCCCAAAATTCGAACGATGTTTGCTCCATCATTCACCGCAAAAAGCTGGGTTGTACTTACCGCCGAGCCCAACGCACGCATGGCATCGTACCGCTTTAGCTTGATATTCTGGAACACCTCTAGCGCCAAGTTGAATGCATTCTCCTTAGGCCAAACAATCTCGCGGTCGTGCTCCCTATCGCTGCTGTACTTTCCGTATGGCGTTAGCTGAAGCGGAATTTCATACTCGTAGTAGTTATTACGGTAGTCGCTTCCTAGGCGAATAAAAATCGATAAGTCGCCATTTTTCAGCGGTTGGCCATCAATAGCTTCCGCATGGACCTCCATCTTTAGTCGCTTATACTGGCGGAAATCGTATCCCGTTGTTTTGTAGGCAGCCCTAGCATCGCCATCCTGAAGATCCAGCACCTTTAGCTGCATCCCCTGCTCGTTCTCCCGGCGTATCTGCGGGTTGCTTGGATCTATAACACGGTCGATACCTGGAGGTAGAATATAGTTTACCGGCGTTCTGGCCGAGTTTTCCTCAATATTCACGGTCGAAATATCCAACGATCCGTTGGTGATATTAGGCACGGTTCCTGTTTGGCCATCCAGCAACGAGTAGTTATACTTTCGCCATTCTCCCTTAACCAGCTCTAATCGAGCAAAACGAAGAATAGTGGTATCGTCAAAACCACGTAGCATCATACGAATAAAACGAATAGACTTGAAATCTTGGATGGTTCCAATTACCTTTTCGTAATCCGAAACGGGAATCTTAAACTGGTACCAGCTTACTTTGCTTTTCCCCGTAGGCGTGTCAACCTCCACATCGCGCTTGTCGCTAACGAAGTTCTTGCCAACCTCTAGCCCATTCGCCGATAGCGGAATACGATACTGGAAGTAAGACTCCGCATCACTCATTGTGTTATCGCGGTTGATATCTTCGCCATCAGGTATAGATGTTGCCGAGGTCGAATAGGATTCGCCCGTTTGCTCCGAGGCAGGAGAGTTTCCCTCCATATTATTAAATCGCTTGTAGCGATCAAGAATACTCATCTTCTGATCATCGAGCACCTTCCCTCTAAAATAGCGGTAGTTGTCGTTCGATGGGTCATTCGCCGCATCCTTATATATTTTTGAGTCAGCACCAAACATCAGCTCCAACTTTTTGAGGTAATCGGAGAAAAAGCTCTTCTCATCATTATCTCCCAATCCATCAAAACCAATATCCTGATACTTCCGTGCAGTCGAGTTGTTATCAAAGGCATTCACAAGCGCCTGAACTAGCGGAACTCGTCCCCAGGCTGTTGTATCCACCTTGGTTACGGTGCTACTTGTGGGTAAACCATTCTCAAACGACTTTCTCCCATCTCGTAAGATATCCTCCGAAATGTTTCCTAGGTTGAAAATTAAATCTCCCCCGTTTTTCTTCGGATTGTAAACAAACGGATCCATCATCCAAAACTCGATGTAATCAACGTTTGCTGTTTCAAAGTCATTAATGGGTAGCGAGCGCATGATACCCGCCCAACGTGTTTCTGGCGCTGCCAACGTTCCATTGGGAGTTAGCCCCTTCGAATAGGTCGAGCTGGTAATGTCGTAGTTATAGGGACCTTTCTCCTTAGGATAGTAGGCTAGGTTTAAAACAGGAATCACGTTGGGAATCCCAGCCACCTCATCCTTCTCGGGGAAAAGTTCCCGCTCTCGAATTTCCCGAACCCAATGGCTCGATTGCTGCTCCTTATCCCTTTTTATATGTGCAGGAGTGTAGCTGTTGTTCCTTAAGAAAAGAGGATCGATGGAGTACCACGCTAGTAAAGCTCGGTTATACCCGTACGCTAGGTTATTCGAAAGATTACCTTCGGGAAATTTATCGGGCTGCCCTTGTGGGGTCGAAGCCAAAACCCAAGCATTCCAGCTACGCAGGTCGATTGGTATCTTTGCTCCTTCAAAATCATCAATGTAGGAGTTTCCTGCACGTCCTACCGTTTTTGAATGGCCTGGAATAAAGTGGGCAAACTCGGCCTCGAAAAGAATGCTCGACGGAGCCTGTGTTTCTATCAGCGGTATCTTCTGAACCAAAGAGGTTAGCCAAGGAGCCTTGTTTTGGTACGAAAGGTTCAATCCCCAAATGGTGTTAGATATAGGCTCATCCGAAAAGGATACCTTCTGGGTCAACGGACGCTCGGTCAGATTTAAGATTGTTGCTCCGACATGAAAATTATCGGAGATCTTATAGTCGAAATGCGAACCAACCAGCGTCTTTGTCTGGATATTAAACAATGCCTGACTTTCTAAGGAGACCTTGATGGGAACTCCCGATTCAAGATATGCCTGGTTAATAATCTTTACTCTACCCAAAGCATAGTCTACCGTATAATCTATATTTTCGGCCAGCTTCAATCCTCCAGCAGTTACCAAAACCGAACCTTGAGGAACATTCATCGCATTTAACGATATCTCTGAGCCCGAAGAAGATTGGAATGTTCCAAACATCTTGAACTTATTCTTATCGGCCATCTGCTTCGCCTTGGTAAGCGACGAGTCGTACAGCTCTTGAAATACATACTTGTCGGCTATGGCATTATCCCCAATTCTACTTCTTAGGTAGCTTCCAAAAGGCTGCAAAACAGGGAAAATAACTTTTCCTCCCTGCGACAGAATGGTAATTCCATCTACAAAGTCAAAAACGCCATCGGGATATGGATCGCCCTGAGAGTTTAGCCTATCCAAATTCATTACGCTAAGCAAAGGCTTGTTTTTAATGGCTCCCTCCGGAATGTAGTTAACGCTCGTCCCTGCCTTGCTATCCTCGTAAAGCACATCCATGTAGAAGTTATCCTTGTTAACCTGATAGGTTCCAATGGAGTAGATGTTCTTCATCATCAGATGCCAGTTCGGCAGCTTAGGGGTTAAGTTTGTTCCCTTTAGCAGCTTTACAATTAGAGCCTTAGGTGCTTCCACCCCATCTGTCGAAAGCTCCCCCACCTTATAGGTCTTACCATTGAGCATATACTCGTAGGCAACCCCTAATATTTCGTCGTTATTAAGTGCCGTATTAAGCGAGATGTAGCCCAGCTTACTATTTACGGTATACTCGTTCGGATTTAGACGGCGCGCATTTTCCAACTTCTCAAAATCTTCGCTTTGCGCTAGCCCAAGTCCCGATAATATAGATGTTGTTTGGTCGATTTGGCGAATTCCTGAGTAGGCTCCATTCATCATGGAGTAAAGGGTGTTGCTCCCATTGTCGGGGAAAATCGCAGATGGACTACCCGTAAATATTCCTGGCTTATATATGTTCCGCTGCGACTCGCCTAAATCTAGAAAGGCAACCACATTACGGGCATTTTCAAACTGTGCGGTCTTATTGGTAACCCAAATTTCAATCTTTGTTATGTTGATTCCCGACTGAATTAGCGGAAATGTTGATAACGACTTATCATAATTCTCCCTAAAATAGTGGCCTACCAAGAAGTGACGGTTGGCATCGTAGCTATCGGCGGCAACCTCGAACTGTTGATTATGCGCACCACCCTTTAGCTCCACCGACTGGCTCTGCCCTCTTTGGCGGCTAAAAATGGAAGTCATCGTTAGGTTACCAAACTTCAGCTGCGTCTTAAATCCAAAAAGCGATTGGCTTCCAGTAATCAACGTTCCTGGAAGCGGCAAGGATACATTACCCGCCTCAATCTTTTGGATTATCTCATCCTCCGAGCCGGTATACTCTACCTTTACGTTATTCTCAAAATCAAATGTTGCCTCGGTGTTGTAGTTGATGTCCATCTTCAGCTTATCACCAACCATCCCAGTAACATTCATCTGCAGTTTCGACTGAAAATCGAAAATGGTACTCCTTCGAAACTGCTGCGCAATAATAGGATTGTCAGTCCTGTTTGATTTAATCCCAAGAATAAGCTCAACAGAACCGCGTGGAATAATAGATATGGTATTGCTTCCAAATACTCTATCAAAGCCATCGCCTCCAACCGTGAGCGTTGGGATTAGGGCATTGGCCAATGGAGCACCGACTGTGCTCATATTAGATCGTTGCTGAAGGAGTAGCCCCTGCATGGCTGTCTGAGTTCGGTACCGCTGGTACTCCTCTCTGCTCATCACCTTGTACGGAATTCCCCTTCCTGCGCTTTGGTTCTTATAGAAAATATACCGATCGCTTTTAGGATCGTAAACCACGTAATCGCCAGACGCCGGGTCTGTATAAAGAGGCTTTATACCGGCACCATCCTTCTTGGTCACCTCTTCTTGCTGAGAAAGATCGGCAAAGTTTACCGTTCGGAACGGCGTCCCTGCAAATGCAGATGTACTCCCCAATAGAGCAATTGCAATCAGTAATTTTTTTATCATTCCCCTATATTCTCGCTTCTTAAAGCCTCTTCAGGGCTGCCTTTATTATTTCTTCTACGTTTAAGGTTGGAGCATCTTTTACAATGGCATCCAACACCTTTTCTACGCTTGCTTTTACAAAACCAAGCATAACCAGCGCAGCCTGAGCCTCCTCTTTAGCCGCATTACCACCAGTAAGAGCGTTTGCTCCATCTAAAAGATCCATGCCAACCTTATCTTTCAAGTCAACCAGCACGCGTTGGGCCGTTTTTAACCCGATACCCTTCACGCTCTTTATGCGATTCAAGTCGCCAGAAGTAATTGCCGTTGCCACCTCGGATGGAGTCAAAGACGAAAGCATAATTCGCGCAGTATTCGGTCCTACCCCCGATACGCTAATTAAAAGACGAAAAAGATCACGCTCCGATTTCTCAGCAAAAGCATAAAGCAGCTCCGCATCTTCTCGAACTACGTGGTGCAAAAAAAGTTTTACATTTTTCTGCTGATGTATCTGTGAGTAAGTATTTACCGAAATATTCAAGCTATAACCGATTCCCCCTGCCTCAACAACTGCATTCGAAGGTGTAATTTCTTCTAGTATGCCCTTAATGTATTCAAACATGTCGCCAATTAATATAAATTTATAGCAAAGTTCTCTTAGTTTTGCAAAGATATTTATTTAGGGTAATTAGCATATTATAAGGATGAATTTAACTTAGTTAAATCGTCCGCTCAAAAAACTAACGTTATGCTTAGCCGATCGACTTTAGTAGCTACTTTAATTGGCTGCTTTTCGCTAATTAACGCTTTCGGGCAGCAGCAATTGCCGCCATCTTTCTCTCAAAACAGAGCAGGATTCGATGACATCCCCGTAAAAATACTGGCACCGATTCCGCTTAAATCCCTTTCTGCAAAAAAGGCGCAACAAAACAATGCGAGCTTTCTTAAGAAAAGGGAGTTCGGAACCACCATCTCTACCAACATCAATCTGACCGCAGAGGGCCGAAAAGATACGGTAACCAGTACCGTAATCCATCGCCTAATGGTAAAATCGGTTGGTGCCAAAAGTCTTGGGTTAAAGATTTCTGCAACAAACATCACCTCCTTCGATAGCCGAAAAATATTCATTTACACCCCCGATAGGCGATACGTTTTCAACACGCTTGCAAAAATTAGCGAAGGTTCCTCTATTATACTTCCAACCATCCCTGGGGATTGCGCCGTAGTTGAAGTAGAAGAACGATTGGGAGAAAATGCTCAATTCTCAATTTCAGAGGTTGTCCACGGAGATATATCACCCCTAAAAGCCTACGATATTGATAAGGACATTTCGCAAAGTTGCAACGTAGATATTGCCTGTAACGAAGGGAAGGACTGGCAGATAGAAAAATCCAGCATCGTTAAAATCGAAATTCATACCGGAAACGGAATCCGATTATGCACGGGAACTCTCATCAACAACACGGCTAACAACAGACGCCCCTACATCCTAACCGCCAACCACTGTATCCAAACGGCAGATCAAGCACGAAACTCTATCTTCTATTTTGGCTACGAAAAAAAGGAATGCGGGCAGGATGCCATCATTCAAGGGCAATCAATCTCTGGATCAACCCTTAGAGCAACTGGCCTTGAAAGCAAGCTCGACTTCACGCTAGTAGAACTCAATCAAACACCTCCTCAAAGCTACCAAGCCTACTATGCAGGATGGGATATCCGCAAAAATCCTTTCAAAACAGCAGGAGCAACCTGCCTGCATCACCCCAATGGCGATGTAAAAAAAATATCAATTTCCGCTAAATCCCCCATTGTTGGCGACTACCAAAAAGAGCTAGATAATACGGCCAGCTTCGACCCCAACTCTCACTGGCATGTCGAAAAATGGGACGTTGGAACAACAGAAGGAGGTTCTTCTGGATCCCCATTATTCAGCAACAATCATCTAGTTGTAGGTGATCTTTCTGGCGGACTCGCAAGCTGCGAACAATCTGTAGACGACTACTACTCTGCCATAAACCGGGCATGGAGCGATTACAACGACCCTCGCTACCAGCTAAAAGCTTGGCTAGATCCTATTAGTAAAGGAGATTCAACCTGCAATGGAGCATATGCCACCAACCTACCATATCAAATCCAGGTTAGCAACCCGTTTCCTTGCTCTGGTGAAGTTGTCAACTTAACGATAACTCCAGAAGATCCGAATTTGAAAATAACCAACCTACAAGCTGATAGCTATAATGAAGTTAACGGAGTTGGAACTAAGTCTTTAACATGGACATTAACTGGCAGTGAAGCCAAAGATGTCTACGCCAGCCTAGAACTTAACGGTACACCGCTAGGCTCTGTATTCTTGGTTTCTGTTAAGCCTTTCCCCGCTATACCTACAATCTATAAGAAAGGACTTACGCTCGAAACTTCCTCCTTAGACTTAAAACAATGGTACTTAGATGGAAATTTGCTAAATAATACCACAACATCAAGCATCCAAATTCAAGGGAAGGGAAGCTACACCATGAAAGCGTTTACTCCCTTTGGCTGTGCTAGCACCTCCAATACCATAATCGTTAACTATTCTGATTTTATACAACCTCAAAACATTGTGGCTTACCCTGTTCCTGTTCAAAACGGGATCGTTCATATAAAACTACAACCCGCTGATGATAAGCAATCTTCATACGACATTTTTGATGGAGATGTAACCGTAAATATGTACGATATCATGGGACGAAAGCTAAAAGCAGAACTTTTCAAGGGCCCCAACGATCAAGTTGATTTCAGCTTACCTTACGTACAGGCTGGGCTTTATATCCTAGAAGTTGTGGGAGGAGGCAAGCGTATCGCAAAAAAAATAGTGGTGACTGGAGAATAGCTATCCATCAGAACAGAAACTTTTAGACCGTCAAAGGCTGATCGTTTTTGAAGAGCTGAAAGTTTATGAACCGTAAAACACTATCCAGCAGGAGGCATCTCCGTCAACGATAATTTACTGTTATTAAGCATAGCACGCCCAATTGCGATAACCCAGATAAACAATAATTTTGCACGAGCTAAACTAAAGCCTGTAAATGGTGTTTAAACACCTCAAATTGTCGATCATGAGCTTAGATATTCAAGAGATCAATAGAGTCCTATCGCAAGTAATTCACCCTGAGAATGGAGAAAACATCATCGCCTTAGGGATGGTGGAGAACATTAGGGTAGAGGACAATAACATAAAATTCACCCTTTCTTTTAAGAAAGCTCGCGACCCGTTTGCTTCATCCATAAAAAAAGCCTGCGAGTTGGCTATAGAACAGGCATTCCCCAATTTTCAGATCAAAGGAAACATCCTAGAGCTGGTAAAGGAAACCGCGCCAAAGCCAAAAGCGGCTAAGCCAAACAGCGACTCGCTATCTGGCATCAAGCACCGAATCGCAATTGCTTCTGGGAAAGGGGGTGTAGGCAAGTCTACTGTCACCTCAAACCTTGCAGTCACCTTAGCAAAACTTGGCTATAAGGTCGGATTGGTAGATGCCGATATTTACGGTCCATCTATGCCCAAAATGTTTGGAGTGGAAGATGCCAAACCTTTTATGGTGGAAGTTGATGGGCAAGAACTTATAGAACCTGTAGAAAAATACGGAGTTAAGCTGCTTTCTGTAGGCTTTTTTGTAAAGCTAGAAGACGCCCTCGTTTGGCGCGGACCAATGGCTACCAATGCCCTTCGCCAAATCATTCAGCAGGTGAACTGGGGTGAGCTCGACTTCCTCCTTTTCGACCTACCTCCAGGAACAGGTGACGTACACATCACCCTTTCTACCGAATTCAGACCCGATGGTGCAATCATCGTGGGTACACCTCAAGAGGTGGCTCTGGCCGATGTAATAAAAGGCATAAAAATGTTTACAGGGCAAAACCTCAACATTCCAATTCTAGGAATTGTCGAGAATATGGCGTGGTTTACTCCTGCCGAACTCCCTGATAATAGGTACTATATTTTTGGTAAAGACGGCTGCAAAAAGCTCGCCGAAAAATATGACCTTCCTCTGCTAGGACAAATTCCTATCGTGCAAAGCGTATGCGAAGGGGGTGACAATGGCGAACCTTCATCGCTAACCAATACGCTCATTGCCGAAAAGTTCAATGAAATAGCCCAAAAGGTTGTTCAAGAGTTTTCTAAATTCTCAAACTAAAGTTGTATGGACCCCAATATCAACCTACTCGAAAGAGTTGACAAAGCACTAGATGCCATTCGCCCTTTTCTAAAAAACGATGGAGGGGATGTGAAGGTTGTAGAAGTTTCGGAAGAGATGGTGGCCAAAGTTGTTTTACTTGGCGCCTGTGGCAGCTGCCCCTTTAGCATAATGACATTGAAAAATGGAATAGAGCAAGCAGTAAAAAGGGAAGTCCCCGAAATAAAGGAGGTTATTGCCATTCAGGACGAAGAATAGCCTCGCTGCTTATAGAGAAAAAATACCGAAAGGCACTCTTCTTATATTCATTTGAATATCAATAAGAGTGCCTTTTTAATATTTATAATCACCTTTTTTTGCTATTATTGCCTACTGCAAAACATTAGGCATTTTACAATTAACACCTAATCATTGAAAAAGCTAATTATACTCATTTTCGCAGGGTTGCTGGTTGGTTGTTCTACTCAAAAGAACACGCTGGTTAGCCGTACCTACCACAACATCACCGCAAAATACAACTACCTTTTCAACGCTCAAGAAAGCTACAACCTGAGCACAAAAAAATACAGCAAAGAATATAGCTACGAGTACAATTCGCTTCTTCCTGTTTTCCTTTTTGAGGATAAGGCTGCCCCCTCTAAAACAAGCGAGGGAATGGATCGGGCAATCATGAAAAGCGGTCTTTTAATTAAGTACCACTCCATCACAGCCAAGCCGTCAAAAGCAAAGCAAAATACGGCTGCCCAAAGAGCCTTTTACAACCAGCGAGAGTTCTGCAAATATGTTGATGATGCTTACCTCCTAATAGCCCTAGGCAATACCTACCTGCACGATTACGATAAAGCCCGCCAAGCCTTTAACCAAATCGTCCTTAACTATCCAAATACCGACACCAAGGTTGAAGCCCAAATATGGCTAGCATTAATTGCTGGTGCCGAAGGCGATTTAGTTCAATACGAAGATGCCTTAAACACAATAACACAATACGGTAAATGCCCCAACAGTTTACAGCCTTTACTACAGGCTGCACTAGCAAACTACTACATTAAAATTAAAAGTTACGCTAAAGCCATCGAATCTTTGGAGCAGGCTGCACGCCTCGAAACTCAGAAAGAAAACAGGTGCCGCTATCTTTACATCTTAGGCCAACTTTACCAAAAAACAGGTAATACTTTAGCCGCACAGCAAACCTTTCATCGGGTAGCAAAACGTGCTTCATCGTACGAGATGACCTTTAATGCCCGCTTGGAAGAGGCCCGTTCTTACTCTTCTGGAAATTCTGGAAACTTAAAGAATGAGCTGCAAAAGATGGCGAAGAGCGAACGAAATACTCCTTATAGAGATCAGATCTACTATACGATTGGAAAAATTTACCTTCAAGATAACAACGAAAAAGAAGCATTGTCTAATTTTCAGAAATCGCTAGAGTATGCATCCCCCAATAGCAACCAAAAAGGTGTAACCTTCGCTACTTTAGCAGATTTAGCCTTTTCTAAAAAAGATTTTCTTAAGGCACAAGCGTTATATGATAGCGCAAGCACACTCCTCCCAGATAGCCACCCGTTGTACTCGGACGTTCAAACGCGTTCTCAAAAATTAGGAAGACTCGCTAGTAGCATGCGTGAATACCAAAAGCAGGATAGCCTCATAAAACTTTCCATGCTCAACAAAGATGAGCTTACTCGGCTCGTTGATAAAAAAATTGAACAGCTAAAAACGCAACAGGAAAAAGTTCAGGAAGAACAGAATCGCCAGCAATCGTACCTGATGAACCAAAACAATCTTGCTTTGGGAAACCAGCAAAGCAACAGCTGGTATTTTTACAACCAGTCTGCATTAGCTTTTGGAGCAGCCGAATTTAAAATGAGATGGGGACAACGAAAGCTCGAAGATAACTGGCGCCGAAAAAATAAGGGAAACATTGCAGATTTTGCAGAGGCAGCCAAGTCCGAAGAAAAAAAATCAGAAGAAACTCGCTCGCCACTAACACGCGAGTACTACTTCGCTGATATCCCTAAAAACGAGAATGAAAGAGCTGCTGCAATCAAAAAAGCACAAGACGCACTACTCGATGCTGCCGATGCTTACCGTGTTGATATTGAAGATCCAAAATCAGCCATAACAACTGCAGAATCGCTGCTAAAAGAAGATTTATCAGCAGAAAATAGGCTAAAAGCCTATACTATTTGCTATCAGTCGTACACAGCGCTTAACGACATGGCAAATGCAGAACACTATAAAAAACTTATTGCAACTAAATACCCTCAGAGTATAACTAAACAATCTTTTGAAACAGCATCATCGATCTCGAATATGAGCAATGCAGATAGCAAAGCGCTAGAACAATGCATCGAGCTAATTAATGTGGGCAAATTCAAAGAAAGCTTAGAGATTAGTAGGCCATTTACAGACAAAAAGAATCCGCTTACTCCCCAATTTGCGCTTGCTAAAGCACTTGCCATTGGAGGATTAGAAGGAAAAGATGCATACAGAAAAGAACTTTCGTCTCTGATAGAAGAATTTCCGAATACAGAAGTAGCCAAAACGGCTGCAGAATATGTCGCTCAACTAGACAAGGTTGCACTCAATCGCTTAAACCCCAAAGAAGACCAACCTAAATCAGCGACTCCTAACGAGATTGCAGCCACCCATAATTCGGACGCTACAACCAGATATCTTGCAACAGACGGTAGCCATGAGCTAGTCATTATAATACCACAAAACACAAACTTTAATCAACTTAAATTCAACCTAATATCGTTTAACCTCGAATCATTCCCTGACACCGAGTTCAACATCACAAAGGAATCATTCGATAGCAATAATGATATTGTAAGAATAAAAGCCTTTGACAGTAAGAAAAAGTCGCTTGATTACTACTTTTTGCTGCTACAGAAGCAAGATCTGATAAACCAATCGGGAGCTAGCAACTTTGCTTTATTTGCCATTTCCGCTCAGAACCTAGAGCTGCTACTGAAGGACAAGGCTCTAACAACCTATTCCGACTTCTTTATGAAGGAATACTTAAAATAAAGTATAACAAGTGTAAAATTTTTACGTATAACTCAAGGCCACCCTAGCAAGTGGCCTTGAACATTAATAACGTAAGATTCGTTGAAATCTAACGACGATTACTATATTCGCTACTTCTTTCAAACATAAGTAAATGACTATTACGGTAAACGGGTTGTCCGATTTAGAAAATGCTGCGATGCAGGTTGTAAAAGCAATTGGCGATCGAAAAATTGTAGCGCTTTACGGCCAGATGGGAGCAGGGAAAACTACTTTAGTAAAGCAAATTTGCGAATCTCTACAAGTACCTGATGTGGTTAACAGCCCCACTTTCTCGTTGGTTAACGAATACCTACAGCCAAACGGAGAACCGATATACCATTTTGATTTTTATAGAATTAACAAGCTAGAGGAAGCCTACGATTTTGGTTACGAAGAATATTTCTATAGCGGCCATCTCTGCCTCATCGAATGGCCCGAGATCATAGACGAGCTTATTCCTGATGATGCGGTAAAGCTCCACATCAAGGTTGTTGATGAAAACAAAAGAGTAATAGAAATTAATTAAACTTTAGTTTAATGGTACAGGAGAATAGCAAAATAAGACCAAACTTCCCCATTTCGTGCGGATTACAACCCTTGGAGGAGATGCTAGAAATAGGTCGTAAAACAAAACGGCTGATCATTGGTATACCAAAGGAAACGACCTGTGGAGAAACTCGCGTCCCGCTTACTCCTGAAGCCGTAAAAATTCTTTCGACTTACGGACATGAGGTAATTATTGAGTCGAATGCTGGAAAAAACTCGAACTTCTCCGACCTGCACTACGCCGAAAATGGAGCAACAATAGTGCAAACAGCCAAGGAAGTTTTTCAATCAGACATTGTTATCAAGGTTTCACCTTTCAGCCTAGAGGAAGTTCAGCTGATGAACAACAACCAAACAATAATATCGGCTCTACATATCAACAACTACACCCCAGATTACATTAAAGGGATAATGCACAAAAAGGTGACAGCAATTGCATCCGATGGTATTAAAGATAGCGAAAACTGCTATCCTGTTCTTCGGTCAATGAGCGCCATTGCTGGATCTACCGCAATCCTTGCTGCTGCAGAGCTAATGAGCACAACCAATAAAGGAAAAGGCGTTTTACTAGGCAGTATCCCAGGCATTACACCGGCCGAAGTTGTTATCCTCGGAGCAAGCACTGCGGCCGAATACGCAGCTCGTGCAGCTATCGGCTTAGGAGCCGAGGTAAAAATTGTTGATCACTCCATTAAAAGGTTAACCGAGATACAGCATCTCCTCGGACAGCGCATCTACACAAGCAACTTCCACCCCCAAATCATCGAAAAAATCCTCAAAACAGCCGACGTTGTTGTAGCTACTATCATCCCCGAAGATCCTAAAAACATCATTCAAATTGATGAAAGCTTGGTTAAGCAAATGAAGAATGGGGCGGTCATTATCGACATGACTGTTGACAGAGGAGGAAGTTTCAAAACGTCAGAGTACAAAACAAATAACGAACCTCCTTTTGTAAAGCACAACGTTATTCACTACTGCATACCAAACATTACATCTAGAGTTGCCAGAACAGCCTCCATTGCGCTCAGCAACATTTATACTCAGCTGCTTCTAAATATGGCAGATGCTCCCAATATAACAACGTACCTTAAAGAAAATCCGGGAATCAGAAATGGCGTGTATGTTTTTAATGGATTGCTAACCAACAGCTATTTAGGCGAGATTTACAACATTCCATCTAAGGATATTGACCTGTTGATGGCTGCTTTTTAATAGATTACTGAGCAACAAAACGGTAGGTAATAGACCCCTTCTGAACAGATGGTGCATCGGCCTTAACAGTAAACCTTGATCGACGAGCGGCCTTCAATGCTTCTGCAAAAAGGCATTCGCTTGCTTTTGTTTGAGACGATATGGAGGCAGAAGTAACAGCACCCCTTTGATTAACAACTATATCAACAACAACATCGCCACCGCCCTCGCAAAGGTATGCAGGAACAGGTAACTCGACCCCTTGCCTTCCTCCCAATGAGTATGCTAAAACTGAAACTCCTCGATAAGCCTTTTCAGAGCTAGCTCTTGAGCTTGCTTGCGAACCGGATTGCTGCTCTGGAGCTTTACTTGCCTCTAGAGATTTTTTATAAAGTTCCCTATTGGCGCGCATTTTCTCCTCCAGCTTCCGAGCTTCATCGTATACCGGATTCGCTTTACCAAACTTATCGTCTACCAGCTTATCGGTAAGCTTATTCAGGTTGCTATTAACCGCCACATTTCGAACTGTCGATACGCTATTTCTTTTTGCGGCCTCCTCTGTCTTTGGATCTTCCTTTTTTAGTATCTCATCTGCCAGCTTCTGTGGATTAGGCTGAATTTGTTGTTGTATTGGCTGAAGCTCCATATAAACCATATCGTTAGATGGTTTTACCGGATTTAACTTCATTATTAGAACTAAAATAAGGATAACAAGGTGGAATATAACAGTACCCAATAACCCAACCTGATGAGCTATCAGCCATTCTTTAATTCCTCTTGGGCGCTGTTCGTTAAAAATATCCTCCATCGAAAACCTTAAAGTTTTGACAAAAATAATCATTACCAGAGAATGACCATCAAACTTTAAGAATCGCTAACAGCTCTTCCTCAAGAAAAATCGCCGAATAAAAGAGGGCATAACCGCACATGGATGCTTATAGACAAAAGCATCAGGACATTGTCTTGCCCTTAACTTAAATAATTAGCTAATAAAAAATTCCTTGTCGTCTACTACGACTCTTTTAATTGCACTATACTTTAAAATTTTATTTTCTTGGCCACTACTCACATCGTTTGCCAAAAAATGACGAGAGGTTGCTGTTAACCGGTAGTTTAATGGCAATGAATAGGCACTTTGGTCATCAAATACTAAGAATCTGTAGGTGGCCTCAATTAATAACTTTTTGAGCACATCCTCATCGAAAACAAATACTCGCATAGCTACTTTTTTTATGTTTAAAACTATCTATCTAATACTCAAAGAACACTAAAATACACTCCTTAACCGAAGTCGTCTCCAAATAAAACTATTTGCACTTTATTTGCAAATAAATCTATATTATTTTATTAACAACTTTAAAATAGTTATCAACAATTTAAAGGCGAAAACATTTACCTCCTCGTAACATTTTCGATAACTGACTTTTGCATAAAAAAACAAGGCAAAGAAAAAGTCAAATACATTATGCTATCTTTGCACAAATTTTTGAAATGCCCCAACAGTACCCTAACCCGCATACTTTAAGATGGACTTTTGACCTTGTTGGAACACCGGCAAGGCTACTCCTAAATATGATTGGCTTTACAGTGGCAGGGCTAATTAGCATAACCTACCCTACCTACAGCTGGCTTATTCTGCTCTTTTGTGGAGCCTTAATCCCCAGCATCTTCAGCTACTGCTTGCTAAACTTACTGCTAGGCTTTGCCGAGCGATTCGATTTGACCCAAGCATCCATGCTAAATCCATTAAAAATGAAGCTAATGCTGGTTTTGGATGTAATGCTTCTCTTTGCATTTATACTCCTCATCATCTACGACGTTTGGTCTTCTCCCATTTTTAAGGTTATAGCATGCCCCATAATACCATCTGTACAACTTTTATGCTTGCGAGCAATGATTTTTTTCAACCATAAAGAACAATAGTCGTCCAATCAATTAAAGAAAAAGAACCTGAATGGGCAAAATCTTGTTTTTTTTTCGTTAATTTATATTGATAAATAGGCTAAGAAAAAAATGTAATTTTTTACAGTAGCCTTCGGACGTTTTTTTAAATAATTTTGTAAAAAAATTTCCCGTGAATATTAGCCATTACATACAAGAGTTGCTCTTTTCAAAGCAGCAGGTAGCGCTACCTAATATTGGCACCTTCGAATTTGTTAGCAAACCAGCGCATATCGATAGTGCTACAGGAACAATTACGCCACCCTCCAAAACCATTAAGTTTAGGTTTAACGAGGACTCTGGACATAGCGTGCTTGCCAGCTTTATTGCCAAAAAGTGCAATATTTCTGCAAGTAAGGCAATAGAAGAGGTAAACGAATTCTCCAACCAAATACTAGAGACCCTCGGAAAAGGAAACGAATTCGAGCTTGATGGCATTGGCGTACTCCGTATGCTAGGGTCTGGATCAATCATTTTTTTGCCCATATCTACCTATAGTAGCCTTGGTGAATCTTTTGGTTTACCAACAATCAACCTTCAAACCCAAGCAGAAAAGGCTGTTCCTCAAGAGAAAAAAGCAGACATTTCATCTCCTGAGATAACAGAGTTCGAAATTGAAGATTCTTTTGAGCTTATTGAAGATTCTGCCGAAATATCAAAAGTTGAAGAGATGGAGGAAGCGATTCCTGTTGAAACCTTTGGAACAAAAGAGGAGGTTGCTGAAGCTAAAGAGCCAGAAAAAAGTTCTGCTGCTACAAGCGAAAAGATTGAAGAACCTTTCAAAGCAGAGTCGAGAGCCGCAGCAATAAAGGCTGCAGAACCAGAAGTTATTCTAGAGATTCCAGGATCTAAAGATGATGAAATTCCAGTTGAGAGAAGCAAAAACAGCTGGATATGGATGTTCCTAATTGTTATTTGTGTTTTAGCCATCGCTTTTGTAGCGCTATATCACTACAAGCCGTCTCTTTTTTCCTTCTTGAGCTGGAACGACACAACCAAAATTGAAGAACCTCAGATTCCAACAGATTCCGATACTTCGTACTATAAAGCAATCACAGGAACGCTAGACGACACTGCGACGATTAATGACAGCGCAAGACTTGATAGCGCAAGAGCAAACCTGCAAAAGATTGATAGCATCTCTAAATCGGGAGCCAAACCTTCTCCCAAGCCAACTATAAAAGATGGCAAAACAAGAAGAATGACCAAGGAAGAGGTGGAAAGCATTATCAACGAAAAGCTCAAGCTTGGCAATACCGTAAAGACGTCAGATACTCAGCCAAAGGCTGCATCTTCTCGACCTGTTAACGATGCCAAAGCGACAACCAAGCAAGCAGCACAAACGAAACCTGCTGCAGCACAAGTTCAAACAGGCGGTAACTACAACGTTATTGCAGCCAGCGTAAGAACTCAGGGCGAAGTACAACGGGAAGTTGCCCGATTAAAAGCAAAAGGCTTTACACCCCAAATCATCGACAATGGTTCAGGCAAGATTCGTATCAGCATAGGTGCATATCCCAACTCGCGCCAAGCAGCTACTGCCGCCCGAAATGCAAAATCGAAGTTAGGCGTTGATGCTTGGGTCTTAAATCCGTAAATATTAAAAACACAATAGAAAAAGGAGCCGGAATAAGTGGCTCCTTTTTTTTTCTACAATTCACTGTCGGAAATAAATAGGTTTGGAACAGAAAGATAGCGCTCTCCGGTGTCATAGTTGAAGGTCAAAACCCTTGAGCCTTTAGGCATTTCAGGTAGCTTTTGGTTAATGGCAGATAGCGAAGCTCCACTCGAAATCCCAACAAAAAGCCCCTCTTCTCTAGCAGCACGACGAGCAAATTCAAAAGCATCGCGCTCATCCACCTGAATAACACCATCAAGAAGGTTTACCTCTAAATTCTTTGGTATAAACCCAGCACCAATCCCTTGAATTGGATGAGGAGATGGCTGTCCACCGCTAATTACAGGCGATTTAACGGGTTCTACCGCAAAAACTTTTAGGTTCGGAAATTTTGCTTTCAAAACCTTTGCAACTCCAGAGATATGACCGCCAGTACCAACTCCGGTTATCAGGTAGTCTAAACCATCTGGAAAGTCTGCAATAATTTCCTGCGCAGTAGTCTGCTCATGGATTGCGTTATTGGCCGGATTCTCGAATTGCATAGGAATCCACACCTTCGGATTTTCAGACTGAATTTCGGTTGCCTTTTCAATTGCCCCCTTCATCCCCTTTTCCCTTGGAGTAAGTACCAATTCGGCTCCATAAGCCTTCATAATTGCACGACGCTCTACCGACATAGACTCCGGCATAACCAGCACAACCCTATAGCCCAAAGCTGCACCAACCATCGCCAAACCAACTCCAGTGTTACCAGAGGTTGGCTCAACAATCACAGAGTCGGACGTAAGAACTCCTCTCGCTTCTGCATCCCTAATCATCGACAGCGCAATTCGATCTTTTACGCTCCCTCCTGGATTCTGGCGTTCCAACTTTACCCAAACTTCAACATCTTCAGTAAAAAGCTTGCCGATCTTTAGATGTGGGGTGTTCCCAATAACATCTACTACAGAATTAACTCTCATCTCGTTATTTATTTTGTAAAACAATTTTCGATTCTAGCGTATTAAAGACTTTAGTCATAGGTGGAATACTCTCTGTAAGCCACACGTTGCCACCTACTACCGAACCGGCTCCAACAACCGTAGCACCGCCAAGAATGGTGGCTCCAGCATAAATGGTTACATCATCCTCTATTGTTGGATGGCGCTTGGCATCGGCATCAACCTTATGGACAGATAGCGCACCAATGGTTACGCCCTGATAGATTTTGACACGGTCGCCGATTATGGAGGTTTCGCCAATAACAACACCCGTACCGTGATCTATAAAAAATTCGCGCCCAATATGAGCCCCTGGGTTTATATCAATACCCGTTTTACTATGAGCCATCTCCGTAAAAATGCGAGGTATAATATCCACCCCAGCAATCCGCAGCAAATGGGCTATTCGATAGGTAGCTATGGCAAAAAATCCGGGATACACCATGGCAACCTCTTCGGGTGACGATGCAGCAGGGTCGTTATCGGCAATAAACGCAGCATCCTCGAGTAGGCGCTCGCGAACTAAGGGCAAGTTGCCGAAGAAATGATCTGCGATGCTCACAATTTCGACGTTAGACACTTTCATAAGAGACAGTATATTAACAAGCTCCGTCTTCAGTTCCACCTCCGACTCCACCTTCAGCGGGTAGCATAACGTTTCGCAGAGCACATGCGGATGAACATGAGCAATAAGCCTACTCAAGTAGTTTTTCGAACGAACGATAACCTCCAGCTGCCGATTTTTATTTTCCTGTTGCATATTATCCTTTCTAATTTTCTATATAACAAAAAACCCCCTGCCAATGGCAGGGGGTACACGTTATAGTTTCCTATATAGTATATGTTTACCCTTGCCGTGGCGTTTTGCCGCAACATGTTGCCTTACAACAACAACAGATAAACGTATATACTAAATTGTTAATCATTCTATTACATTACAATTGATTGTCTCACTCTTATTACAGCCGATGCAATTGCCTCAAACTGCTCCTTGGTCAGATTCTCGTCATTTACCGTTTCGTAAGCCTTTTTAATAGGGAAAAGCAACGACATTGAATCTTCCACATTCTTACTCTCCTTATTCTGATCCATTAACTCCAAAAGCTTATCTAATGTTCGCTTCTGATTCGCAATTACTTTTAAAAAGACTCCATTTTTTGGTGTTGAGATGGCAATTTGCACTGTTGTGTACAATCCTTCAACCCAACTTCCGGTCATAACAAGAATCGAAAGATAGTCTTTTCCATTATTCTGCAAAAATGCATAGGTGTCAAAAAACGAGTTGGAGATAATAACGGTTAGCGAATCCTTATTGTCAATATTCCGTTCAACTCGCTCAGCAAAAGCAGCATTAAAACGGGTTGATATCTGCAATTCATCAATCAGCACCTTTGAAACCTTAAGATAATTTAAGGTTTCCTGCTTCATTCCGTAGGTACTAGAATAGCTTAAGTTCGCCCCATACACCCCCAAGTTTAACGCCTTATCCCTATCGGTTATATAAAGATCCACCTTTTCGACCGGGTTACAAAGCGAAAAAATAAAAGGAGCCTTTGCATCATTTAGCGCCTTGGCTATTTCGGCAGGTGTTGGGATTGGATACTTAATAACATCCTTAACCACCTCGTCTTTATTCAGCGTTTTATCTTTGTTTTCAGCTTTTTTATTCCCACACGAGCTTGCTGCAACAGATAGCGCTACAACAGCCACAAAAAACAAACCTTTTAGCATTTTTGCATTCATACCTTTCATTTTAGTTTAATACCGGCCTATCAAGCTGCTTAGAAATTTCAGTTCGCACCTGGTTTAGGGCGCTTATTCGGGTAACAGTTTGCTCAAACGTCTCCTCGGTTACCGTTCTCAGCTCCTCGCTCAAATTATTAATTGCCATAGCAATAACTTTTGCCTTATAGTTAGTCACCGCCTTTGGTACTGCCGCGGAAAGGAAGTCTATTTCGTTATCCTCTGCAGCCCCCATTTTCTTCCAAATGTTGCTTAAGGTGTACTCCCCCGAGTGGATGTTGATAACCAGCTCGCTTATCTTCAGGTTTTCGTGATGAATAAAGCGGGTTATTTTAGGCTCCTCGTGGTTGGCTATAATCTCGGCAAAATCGTCAAAAATTTGGCGGTACTCCAAATTCTGTAGCTCCAAATCATCGTTAACTATTTCGGAGATAATGTACTCCCCAACGGTCATAACCTGCTCTTCTCCTGCTTCGTCGGTATAGGCAAAGAGCTTTACGTTGGCATACTTTAAAAGTAGGTAAATAAGCTCCTTCTCCTGCTCCTCGCAAACAATATTATTTACAAAAGTAGGAATGGCAGGCGTATGAAATTCAGGTTTAGCCTGTTGTACTATACTGCTATTTTGGGCAACTGTAGCCCCAATCTTTTTCCCTCGCTGGGTATTAACCTCCTGCAGCAACGTTTCTTCAGCAACGTCGAACATGCGGGAGCACTCGCGAACGTAAACCGAACGAACAATTGAATCGGGAATAACCGACACCGAGTGCATTACATCGGTAATAAGAGCCGCTCGCTTGATGGGGTCGTTGTTCGTATCCTTCAGGAGCAGGCGCGTCTTAAAGGTTATGAAGTCTGTTTCGTTACCCGAGATATACTCCTTGAGCTCGGTAACAGAATGCGTCTTGGCAAACGAGTCTGGATCCTCGCCTTCTGGAAGCAGCACCACCTTTACGTTCATCCCCTCCTCTAGAATCATATCGATTCCCCGAAGCGACGCCTTTATCCCCGCCGCATCGCCATCGTAAAGAACGGTAACGTTGGGCGTAAAGCGCTTTATAAGCCTAATCTGCTCGGTTGTTAGCGATGTCCCCGACGAGGCCACCACATTCTCAATCCCCGCCTGGTGCATCGACAGCACATCGGTGTAGCCCTCCACCAAAAAGCACTGGTTCTCCTGCGTGATGCTTTTCTTCGCAAAGAAGATCCCGTAAAGCGTAAAGCTTTTGTGGTAGATTTCGGACTCCGGAGAGTTCAGATACTTGGCAATCTTCTTATCATTCTTCAGAATACGACCACCAAATGCAATTACACGACCGCTTATGGAGTGAATGGGAAACATTACCCGCCCATGAAAGCGGTCGAACAGGTCGCCATTATGATCAACCGAAAGCCCAGTTTTTACCAGAAACTCCTTTTTGTACCCCTGCTTTGCCGCATACTGCGAAAACGAGGAGCGCGTATCGAGGCAGTAGCCAAGCTGAAACTTTTTGATGATATCATCCCGAAAACCCCGCTCACGGAAGTAGCTCATGGCGATCGTCTTTCCATCGACATGGCTATGGAGCATATCGGAGAAGTACTTCTGCGCAAAGGCAGAAAGCACCATCATGCTCTCGCGGTCGTTATTTTCCTGCACCTCCTCGCGCGAAAGCTCGCGCTCCTTAATCTCTATCCCAAACTTCTTGGCTAAGTAGCGAAGCGCATCGGCGTACTCCAGCTTCTCGTGCTCCATAACAAAGGATACCGAGTTGCCAGCCTTACCACATCCAAAACATTTAAAAATACCTTTAGCAGGAGATACGGTAAAAGAGGGCGTTTTTTCGTTATGAAAAGGGCAGTTACCAAGGTAGTTAACCCCTCTCTTTTTAAGAGAAACAAACTCCCCCACAACGTCAACAATGTTGGCGGCATCAATAATTCTGTCAACAGTTGTTTTGTCTATCATTGCCCTGTATTATCTTTATAGATGAAATTGATGGTCAAAGATACTAGTTATTGAGTTAAATGTAGCACAACAGCAGCTTATACGATGGAATCAAACAGAAAAAAACTAGTTGTACTGACGGGCGCCGGTGTCAGCGCCGAGAGCGGTCTGAGAACGTTTAGGGACATGAACGGCCTTTGGGAGGAGTACAAGGTGGAGGACGTGGCCAGTCCCGAAGGATGGCACCGCAACCCCGAGCTTGTTCTTCGTTTTTACAACGAGCGCCGCCGGCAGCTCCAGAATGCCAAGCCCAACGCGGGCCATACCGGGCTGGCCGAGCTCGAGCGCTGCTACGACATTACCATCATCACCCAAAATGTAGACAACCTGCACGAGCAGGCAGGAAGCACCAAGGTGCTACACCTGCACGGAATGCTTACCAAGGTGCGCAGCAGCGTAGACGAGCGCCTTGTTTACGATATTGGCTACAAGGATATCAACTTGGGCGATAGGTGCGAGAAAGGGTCGCAGCTTCGACCCCACATTGTGTGGTTTGGCGAGGCGGTTCCGGCCATGGATCTAGCGATAGACATCGCATCGGAAGCCGATATTTTTGTGGTGCTGGGCACGTCGCTCAACGTGTACCCTGCGGCAAGCCTTTACCGCTACATCCCAACCCATGCGCCGCTTTACGTCATAGATCCGAGCAACGACGTAACCGTTTCGTCTAAAGGGAACCGGGTTACCTACATCCGCGAAAAGGCCAGCGTGGGGGTGCTACAGCTTATGGAGATACTCCTAAAGGAGTGCCAGTAGGCTAAGCCTTCCTTTTACAAGATAAACGCAGAGGTGGTGCAACGCGGTACCACCTGCTGCTACACGGGCTCCCGCTCGCGACTATTCTTCGACATCACCACGTCGAGCACCGTTACCTTGCCATCTATGCTATTCAGAATCCACTGGTTGTTTACCCGAATAAAGTGGTATATGTCGGAAAATGGCCTAACCTCACACGAGGTTCCGTACAGAAGGTCGCCCGTCCACTCGTTTACCATGTAGTCCTGCATCTCCCCATCGATGTACACCGAAAACCTGTCATCCTCATTCTTCAGATAGTCTTCGGCACCTATAATATCCACATTTTTAACCGTGATGGAGTTCAGTATATTCACCTCTTTCTTGTCGCGCATTTTTTCGAGCTTCAGCTCGTAGTCTTTGTAGAGGCTATCGCTAACAAGCGCTCTAACCGAGGCCATATCCCGCCCCTTCCAGGCCTTCTGCATCTCCAAAAAAACTCTTTTCGAATGCTTCTCCATCTCGCCCAAATGCCAGAAGGTGTCGCTTAGGCGGCTTTCGAGTATTACCGCCTTGCTGCGCCTCTTTTTTCGATGAAGGGCCATACCCAGCAAAATACCCGTTACTGCGGCTACAACGCAGCCAATACAGTAGCCTATAATCCGAAACCCTTCTCCTACAACTCCAGAAGCCCCTCCACGTGGAGCGCTTCCGGCTCTCGAAAATGCCTCGTTGGCCATCAGCGTTAGTACCAACGTTAGGACAACACTTAGCAGAACAACGGAAAGCCTCCGCCCCCTATCACCATGTAAGATACTCTTGTTTAGCAGACATGAATTACCCATAATTTTTGAATTGCGGCAGAATATTTAACGGGTGAAAATAGAAAAAGAGCCACACTAATGCAGCTCTTTTAAGTCAAGACGTAAATATAAGCGGATATTAGCTATATGGCCATTATATTAAGTACATTACCAATAACTGGCTTATTGTCGGTACCCTGATATGCACAGCACATACGATACTCTACACCACGCGTTAAACCTTCGATGGTTACCTTACGAACGGTTGAAGCAATGGTCGTCCAAGAGGTAGGATTTGGATCAGCGTTTATATCAGAGGTGTAGTAGAACAGGTAAATACGGCTATCCTTACAAACATCAACCGATAGAATTACGCTACCTGGGTTATTTCCATAGCTGAAAGTAAAACCAGTTGGCTTAGAAGGCTGCTTCTTACGTTCAGGCTCCTTTATCAAATCAAACCCGGTTGTAGCAAGCTTTGTACGATCACCATCCGCTTGAAAACAAAGGTTTAAGGCCAATCCATTTAAGATAGAAACCACCGAAGCTTTAGCCTCGTTCTTTATCATAGTATCCAAGGTAGAGCCATTCTTGCTCTTACCCAAAGCAACCCGATATACGTTCGTCGCAGTCCGTAGCTCGGTAATCACCTCTTTGGACACGTTGAAGTTAGGGTTATTCTCTACTCCCAAAACTACACCCTCGCAAAAAGGAATCAGCTCGTCATCCTTTTTGTTGCTGTAGCCAACATGTAACTCAATATTATTCATAAATGAATAAAGGTTGGTTGTTAATACTACACCCTCCTAACCTACCTGCAAATGGTACCAAAGCATACACGTTGCCGCTTTTAAGATGCTTGACACCTGCACGTAGAGAGATATGCTGTTAATTATTTAGCAACTAATTTTAAAACAATAATCCCCCCTATTTTTGTTCAAAAAATGGATGATTTTTTTTCATTGTCAGAAACATTTTTTTTGGAAGGCTAAAAAAGATGGCCGTAGATACCTAGGGCAGATGGCACAACCACCTGCTACAATTCCTGTCGTAACCCTACTTTGCCCAAACTATAAAAGGCCTACAAAGCGCTGCTACGGCGGCGCCAACCAATAAAACAGGCATAAGCAGCATGCCTCACTAATAATCGGAACCAACGCCGTCCCTCCCTACTGCGGAACGGAATAACACGAAGAAATTGAACCCCAACGCCCATCTAACCACTTCAAATTCTGAACTACTGGCATAAATATGTGCACGATACAGCAAGAAAGATATGAGTACCGCAATGCTTTCTACAATACCAACGATGGGATAACCTTATCTAAAAACGGAGTAAACGCAGCTACAAATGGAGCATTTGCAGCTAAAGATGCGACAGAATCAGCTACAAATGGAGCATCCGTAGCTAAGGATGGAACAAAATCAGCTACAAATGGAGCATTTGAAGCTAAAGATGAAACAGAATTAGCTACAAATGGAACATCCGCAGCTGAAGATGCAGCAAGTTCATCCACAAAAGGGATGCCCCACCCTACTTTTAGGGGGTAGCAGCAGCTTGTGAAACCTACACGGTACCAACGGAGGCAATGCTAACTCGGCACGTTGCGGCGTTAAGCAGCTCTGCCGCACACGACTCTATGGTGGCGCCTGTCGTAATCACATCGTCGACCACAAGCAGGTGCTTCCCCTCTAATCGGTGGACATTGGAGACCGAAAAGATGGAGCGGACGTTGGCATAGCGCTCTATCCGATTCTTTTGGGTTTGGGTTTGGGTGTTTACCGTACGCCGCACAAAATTTCGGCCAACCTTTGCGCCAAGAGCCTCGGCAACCCCCTCGGCAATTACCATACTCTGGTTAAAGCCACGCTTTCGCTCCTTTTTAGGATGGAGAGGGACGGGGATCACGTAATCCACATCAGAAAAAAGGGCAGACTCGCGCAGCTGTACACCAAGCAAAAAGCCCAGCTTGTAGCCAACCCGCACCTCACCCTTATACTTTAGCAGATGCACCAGCTTCCGCACCCGATACCCCTTCTGAAAGAAGAGCAACGAGCAGGCTGCGGCAACATCAGCTTGCCCCCAAAACTTTTTGGCAACAGGGTTGTCGGCATACCTCCAGTATCCCGTGTAGGGTAGCGAGGCTACGCAGCTGGTACATAAAACGGACTCGCCACGAAGCAGGGGGTTGGCGCACATCCGGCAAATGCTCGGATAAAAAAGGTTGAATAGATGCTTTATCCACATAATTGTAATACTACAACATTAAGAATAAGAGCCTTAATATAATTCAAAAAAAGGTTTTAATCCGTAAGTTTTTTTTCATATTTTAACCTCAAAATTTTAAGCCCATGGAAAGATACGCTATAAGAGCACTAAAGTCGACTGTTTACTTTCTTTTGCTAATGATACTGGTAACGCTTCTGATGTTTTTGCTGCAGCGAGGCAACGATTTTTCGTTTATTGAGTATGCCAAGCTTGCACGGGTTTACCAGCTGCTAATACTTGGCTTTGCTTTTGGCTTAAGCTACCCTTTTATTGGCTTTGGGAAGAAAAATATCTACCTCAACAAAACTTTCTCGCAGGAGAAGCAGGCCATTATCGACATATTTGGGCAGTACGGCTACGAGCTAACCTACGAAACGGAGACATCGGTATTCTTCCGCCCAACCAACAGGCTTAAAAGATTTTTCGACCAGTTTTTTGAGGATGCCATAGAGGTTAACCATAAAGATAACCCCATTGTGGTAAAAGGGTTACGCAAGCGAATTGTACGCATTACCCTTGCGCTAGAAAACTACATCCTAAACGAAAAAAGGTAACCGCACCATACATCTTAAAGCAGCGCCGCGGAAAAGTACTCCACGGCGCTTTTTGTATCCTACCTAGTAATAACCTCGCGCCCAAAGGGGGTTAGCGCCAACCCTGCCTGCTTAAAATGCTGCAAGGCGAAAGGAAAACCTATGATGGTAATGGTAAAAAGCACCCCCATCGCAACATGGCTTAGGCAAATCCACACCCCACCGATAAAGAACCATATTAAATTCATTATGGTATGAAGGCAACCGGGGGTACTGCCCTTGTAAACCACCTCGCTGCCAAACGGCCAAAGGGCCAGCATCCCCATTTTTAGCGTTTGCAGCCCAAAAGGAATACCCACGATGGTTAGCATCAGCAAAAGGCTGGCAATTGCGTACTCTACAGCAATTGCTACCCCACCAAAGATTAGCCATATTAAGTTACCAATAATTCTCATAGCAAATATTTTAGCAATAAATATAGCACATTAAGCACCTCGTTGTTCACCATCCTTAAATATTTACCAAGCAGCCATAAAAATGGGCAAGAGCGGGTTTCGATAGGCAGTAGCCGCCCAAAAGTGGCAGGTTCGCTTCCCCATTATCCCAAAATACGTTGATAAACGTAACGTTTAGCTTACAATTGCAAATGTACCCCAACAAATAAGCAGCTAACCTGTTGATCGCAAAAACGTAAGAGAGAAATGCTACACAATAGACTTGGAAAAAAGGAGCTGGAGGAACGCCTACAGGCGGAAACATTTACCCGTACGACACTTAGCTTTTACCGATATGTAAACATTGCCGATCCATCCGAATTTCGCGATAGCCTTTACCGCACGCTAAACATTATGGGATGCCTTGGGCGCATCTACGTTGCCAAAGAGGGCATCAACGCGCAGATGAGCGTGCCCAGCCCCAACCTTGACGCCTTTTTAAGCTGGCTAGACTCCGTTACCGAGCTGGCCAACATGCCCATAAAGTGGGCTGTGGAGGATGACGGGAAATCATTCATTAAGCTTATTGTAAAAGTACGCCATAAAATTGTGGCCGATGGCCTTAACGACGACGCCTTTGACACCACCAACGTAGGAAACCATCTTACCGCGCTGGAGTTTCATAATTTAGTAGGACAAGAGGGTGTGGTTGTGGTGGATATGCGCAACAACTACGAAAGCGAGGTGGGTAAATTCGAGACTGCCATTACCCCCGATGCGGTAACCTTTCGCGAGGAGCTGCAACAGGTAACCGATATCCTACAAGAGCAAAAAGATAAGAAGATACTCCTGTACTGTACAGGAGGTGTGCGCTGCGAAAAGGCAAGTGCCTACCTTAAGCATCATGGGTTTGAGGATGTAAACCAGCTGCATGGTGGAATTATTGAGTATGCCCGACAGGTAAAGCTGCAGAACCTGGAGTCAAAGTTTATTGGAAAGAACTTTGTTTTCGACAACCGCATGGGCGAGCGCATTACCGAGGATGTTATTGCCAGCTGCCACCAGTGCGGAAAGCCTTGCGACACGCACGTAAACTGTGCCAACGACCAATGCCACATGCTCTTTATTCAATGCGAGGAGTGTGCCGCCAAAAATCGTAGCTGCTGCAGCCCCGAGTGTACTGATGCGCTAGATAATCCAGCTGCAGCCAAAGGCGTTCCCTTTAAAGGTAAGACCTGGAGACGCAGCAGCGGTCAAAAAATAGTTATGGCCCCACAACAGTAATCAACCCTAGCGCATAAGCAATGCCAACCAACTTTTGGAAAGATATCAGCACCCCCATTTACGCGCTTGCGCCCATGGAGGATGTTACCGACACCGTTTTTAGGGAGATTGTGCTGGCCGTTAGCCAGTCCGAGCAGCTAAACGTGGTGTTCACCGAGTTTTGCTCGACTGATGGCCTCTGCCATCCTGTTGGGAAAGACAAAGTAATCCATCGCCTGCAGGTAAACGAAACGGAAAGAGCGCTGCTAAAGGAGAAGAACGTCAAAATAGTAGCTCAAATATGGGGAACGCGCCCCGAGAAGTTTCAGGAAACCGCAAAGCTCATCACCAACGAGTACAACTTTGATGGAATAGACATCAACATGGGCTGCCCGGTAAGGAAGATTGTGCAGCAGGGAGGCTGCTCGGCGCTAATTGGCAACCCAACGCTGGCCAAAGAGATAATCAGGGCTACCCAAGAGGCAACCCACCTGCCTGTAAGCGTAAAGACAAGAACCGGGCTGAAGGAGCATACGACAGAAAGCTGGCTGAGCCATATTTTTGAGTGCCACCCCACGGCGGTAACGCTCCACTGCCGCACCCAAAGCGATATGTCGGAACGACCAGCAGACTACCAGCAGATGAAAATAGCGGTAGCCCTGCGAAATGCCGTATCGCCCGAAACCGTACTGCTGGGCAACGGCGATATTTTTACCACCGAGCAGGCTGAAGCCTTTGTACAGAGCACAGGAGCCGAGGGTGCCATGTTTGGAAGAGGCATTTTCCACAATCCTTGGCTATTTGCAGGCCCTAATCACGCGGTAAGCCTCGACGAACGAATTGAGCTGCTACTGAAGCATGCCCTACTCTACGAGCAAACCTGGGGACGAGGAAAAAACTTTGCCATACTCCGCCGCTTTTTTAAGATATACGTCAACCAGCTGCCCAATGCGGCGCATCTTAGGGCACGCCTTATGGAAACGGAAACCTTTGACGACGTAAAAAGGCTAACCGACGACTTTATTAGCGAGTCGCGGTAGCGTACATAGACCACATAAAAACAGCAAACTGGCAGGTAGTAGCGCGTTAAGCGGCTACTACCTGCCAGTATTGTTACCTATGACACGAAAAACGACCCTCTAGGAAAAGGTATAACGTATCAGGGTATGCGCATCACGACAAGCGCCCAATGTTACCATAAACAGCAATGACTTTTCGTGATACATGATGCTAATATCAAGATAATCTTGAAAAATATCCTTTTACCATACCACTATATGGTAGCTGTTACTTCGTATAATCCTTTGGGAAGAAAGTTTCCTGCTCTACCTTTCCATCGCGCTGACGAATCCAGGTATGAATGGTGCGTTCGCCCTCGGTAAGCTCTATTACACGGGCGCCATTTGGAATATGAGTATATTCGGTTGGTCCACCAGAGAAACGACCGTAGGCCAGCAGCACGTTAAACCACGACACCGCATAGTCGTTATCGTGATCGTGGCCCACAAAAGCCCCCATCACATCTCCCTGCTCCTTAAAGGCGGTAAAAAGACCGCTGTTGAGCTCTGGCGAGCAAACCTTCTCCTTACGAATACCGTACAAGGCGGCATTTTGATCGATGGCAGCCTGCAAAAATTCGGGTGTAGGAATATGGAAGAAGGCCAAAGCAGGTAGCGGCTTGCCGTTATTCTTTTTGGTAAGCTCCTTGCTGGCATCAACGTACCACATTACCTGATCGAGGCGGATGTGGTCGTAACCATTTACCCCTTGAGCCTTAAACTGAGAGCTTTGGTGGCTATCAAAGCAGTAAAGCGCAGCTGCAGGTTTTCCCTTGTCGGAAGATTTAACCGTTAGTACGCAGTTACCATCGCCAGTAATCCCCTTTGCCGAGGTAGTTACGCAGTTTGGAAAGGACTGGGCAATTTTTAGCAGCTCGGAGTTGGGAATTCCCTGCTCTCTGTCGTGATTTCCGAAGGCTACACCAAAAGGAATATTGAAGTTAGCCACAAACTGCATCACCTTACGAAAGTTTTCGGCGGCAGGTGCGCTATAAATGATATCGCCCGTAAGCATAATAAAGTCCGGCTTTTCGGTAGTAACCACACTGCTGATACATTCGAAGGCTACGGCCGAACGAGGATCTTCCCAGCGGATATGCAAGTCGGTTAGCTGTACAATTTTAAACTTTCTATCTCCATTAAACTTAAGCTCAACGTTTTGAGCAAATAGAATAGACGATATGGCCGTTAGCAACAGGCATAAGGTGATCTTTCTCTTCATGGTTGTTTTTTTGAGGTTGATTTGTTGTATTCGGACGGCAAATCTATACGCTAAGCGCCGACATAAAAAGCTAAAACCGCCACGCGCCAGCGGTTAAGCATTCGTTATAAGTTGATGCAGTTTTGTTATAGACGGGTTGCCCCTCGGCTAGCGTGGCCGGACGGGAATCCAGACCTCCTCCTCCGAGTCGGGATGATCGTTCCGGTATTTTTCGCCAAGTATCTCGAAATGTGGACGTTTATCGAGCAGGTATTCTGAGCTGGGAAGCCAGGTGCCAAAGATGTACTGAAAGAATTTAGCCCCCTGGCTGGCGGCTCCCTTATAGGTAAATACCGCATAAAGTCCGCCTTGGAGCAAAAAAGCGTCCATCCCATCGGGAATATCGCCTGCACTGGACACCTCGACAGCGGCCCATTTCTCGAAATCTTTTAACGGATCGAACTTTTGAAAGTCGAAGTCATCCCCCAAAACCTGCAAGGAGTAGAAATTGCCGTCAACCGTTTGGGTAACCTCCCTTCGGCGCGGCATAAATCGACCCCAGAGCTCGGCGGTACGGTTGCTGGCATATGTCATGGTAAGATGCTGGCCTACGAGGACCTTAGGCGGCAGCATTTCGAATCTTGGCTCCATTTATTTTTTTCCCAATTATAGAAACTAAAGCCGAGATAAAATAGCCAAACTATCAAATTAGAATACAATTAGAAATGGGGCAAAAAAATGAGCATCGCGCACCGTACAAATCTATCTGAGAGCCATATTTGCAGCCACTCGGGCCAATATCCGTCTAAATTATATTAACATCGGCAAAGAATTGGGGAGCACCAGCAGGTAGCATGCCGTTTTTAACCAACAATTTACT
Source organism: Alistipes sp. ZOR0009 (assembly GCF_000798815.1). NCBI lineage: Bacteria > Pseudomonadati > Bacteroidota > Bacteroidia > Bacteroidales > Rikenellaceae > Alistipes > Alistipes sp. ZOR0009. The sequence goes on from NZ_JTLD01000004.1 coordinate 389,239, forward strand.
TTCTTTGCAAAAACGACAGATAACGTACAACACGTAAAATGGTTATTGCCTCTAAAGTTCGTAACGTAATAGTAAAAGTAGCCGACTGGTTTTACCCTCTCTTCTCGCGATTTATGCCCCGAGAGACCTTTCTGTACCTGATGTGCGGAGGAGGAAATACCGTATTCGACATTTTTCTTTACTTTATCTTCTACAACTTTGTGCTGCAAAAGCATATTGTGGAGCTTGGCTTTGTGGCTATAAGCCCTCACATCGCGGCTTTTATCATGTCGTTCTGCATAACCTTCCCAACCGGGTTTCTGCTTAACAAGTACATCACCTTTACGCAGTCGGACCTACGCGGCCACGTGCAGCTTTTCCGTTACGGGGTGACAGTACTGATGTGCATCATCCTAAACTACCTATTTTTAAAGCTGTTTGTCGAATTTTTTGGATGGTACCCAACCATTTCGAAAACTATTACCACCGTAATAGTGGCCATTTACAGCTACTTTTCGCAAAAGCACTACACCTTTAAGATTAGCAACAAGGAGTAGGCGAACCTAGACTGGTACACCCACACCTTCTGCACCCTTAAATCCTACTTCGGATTACCGATAGGTGCATTCCATGCTTTTAAAAGTAGCCTTCGCCTTGATTTTATACCCATTCACCACCTGGTAGCTCGCATTTGGCAGCGCACTAGTAACCCTATAGCACCATACAAAAGGCACTTCGTGCGCCTACTTACAAGGTACCCTCCGATATTTTGGCAGCTGGCTACACCTATGAGAAGATTCGCCCGCCACCAGTAGCCCTTTACGGTATTTTTATGATGCTTTACGGCTTTCAAAAGCAGCTTCGCCCTACACCGAACGCTTTTGCGAGCAGACATGCAGCACTTTAGCCTATAAAAAGTAGGCTTGCCGCCACTCCTTATAGGTTTAAGCACAATTTTAAAGCCGTTCAGCACCAACTTACAGAGCTAGCCGCCATGTTACAGCCAACTTAGGCGGGTATAAACAATACATACCGAGATAATTACCCATACTTAGTCCCGTTAATTAGACTTTGCGACCATTTTAAGTGCATTTCGTGCTGCACGAAGTGAGCCTTACCGCTTCACTTTTTCCATTTTACGGCAGACGAATTGAGGTTTGCCAGCGCGTTATAACACTTTTTATGCACACGAAATGCGGTTTAAGGTGTTTTTATACGGAATTATCGTTTCACAAAACGCTAGCTACCTAAGTTTTACAGCTTACGACAAAAATAAATAGAGAGATAAAACCACGCTTATATGCATTATATCCACCATTTTACATAGAGACATAAAAAAACATCAAGAAAATAAAATATCTTTTAACTTTTATATGTGATTTTTTATGTTTTGTACTTAAATTTATAGTTGTAAAAATTAAAATAAATACTAATACCGCAGCCATGAGAAAAGATTTGACAGACAACTTTAGCATCTTCCTCTCAATTATTAAAGCCCTAAAGAGCAATCCAGCATTGAACTCCATTCCTGCCATAAAGGAGCTTATCGTAGAAATGGAGGCTATTGAAAAACAGGTAGTAGAACAGCTCGCCCAAATGGAAGCCCACAAGAAGGATTGCTCGCATAAGATTGCGTATAACGACGCGCGCAACAAAGTGCAAAGCCGTATACATAACTTAACCAAAACATTAGAGATTATATTTAAAGAAAAGCACGACGCCGTATCGGCCAACCGCTTTCACCACACCTCTACCGATATTACGATTGCCGGAGGTAATACCCTAACATCCATCTATAAGCAGATTAAGGAGGTTACCGCCTCGTGCCTAACCGAGCTAACCAAATATAATATTACCAACGTAGAGCTAGAGGAGCTTGATGGCCACATGGCGCTGCTTAACAAGGCGCAAAGCGACATAAAGACGTACGACGATACCCGTAGCAAGCAGCTGCAGGACATCCAGAATCTAGTAAACGGCAAGATCAGAAAGCTGATGAAGCAATCCGACAACCTTGTGGAGACTATAAGGCTGACCCAGCCAGAAGCGTACCGATTTTACCGCGATAACCGAAAGGAACCTTCGAGCAACGAAACGCCTATCCTGATAAGGGTGGTGCACGAGGGAACCTTAGAGCCTGCTGAAAATACTAAGGTGATAATAACTTCGACTACACGCTTTGAAAATGGCAAGCCGCTGGTTCTTTTAGAGCGAACCACGGGACCTGGAGGAACGCTACGCATCGGAAAATTTGACTACGATGTGGTAGACCTGACCTTCATAAAAATTGGGTGCCACGAGGAGTACAGAAAAAAGGTTATTGCCGATAACACCCCAATTAAAATGGATATCGTTTTACGAAAGAAGGAGATTGATTAGAGGGGTAAAAGGCGTTTTCGTAGAACGTTCGATTAGTAGATTTTTGTTAAGCCACCACATTGAGGCAGGCTTGAACTTGCATAAACATATAAACTGCTCGCAAACCGAATAAACCATGAAAAGCAAAACTTTTAAACTTTTTTTAATTCTTTCTATTGCCTTTTTGTATGGTAGTAAAGATGCCATAGGTGAAGTTTATACCGATAAAAAAGAAGGGAAAGACTCCACGCAAATAACTAAATCTGCAAAAGGAAATGAGGACAAAGATAGTAATAGCAGAAGGCGTACTAGAATAGTATATGACTTCAATAAGAAAGAAGTAGTAAAAGATAGACTTACTAGAGTAAAAGAAAATGGAGAAGTTCAGGTTGAAATAAACAACTTTAACCAGCTGAGATACCAACTAAGTGTACAGGACTCCTCCTTTAACATATTTACTAGCGACCCTGATAAATTTTTGGAAAAGATATACCTTATAAAAAGTTATCCTAGCAAAGAATTGGAAAGGAGCCAAGAAGAAGACAACGTAGACAAAATGGGAATCATTAACAATCAGACAAAAACAAAACCAGCAACCCAGGTTGACTCTTTAACAACTAGCGCAAAAGATAGCTACAACAAATATGTAAAATTTTTCAATGCTTTTAAAAATATAAACTCCATATATAGCTATGCCTGCCAGCTGGAGGTTCTAAACAAGAATTCGATAGCATCACTTGTCAAGGACAACTTTTTAAGTAAAATTTACAGTGACGAGCCCTTTAGCATATACACCGTTTTTAGTGGAGATATATTAACAAAACAAGATGAGCTATTTTGTGAAGTAAAAGAAAACAGGAATAAAATACAACTAGCAATAGAATACAACGAAAATAATACAAAAAAAATAGATGAAAATATAAATACAATAAAAA
>NZ_JTLD01000005.1 GCF_000798815.1 Alistipes sp. ZOR0009
ATTTGAGCAGTACAAGACCTATGGCGACCAGCGCGACCACAACATTATGGCCGAGTCGGACTACGTGAACCTGATAGCGCAAGGCCTACAGGCGTACCATGATGCGGGGTACATGGCGGAGTTTGATGCGAATGTGGGTAAGGTATATGAGGGTGATTTTAGCTACAGTCAGTTCTACAGCATGATGGCTTATAATGGATTGCAAAATACCAATGCATACAATAGAAATATACAAAATGCAGAATGGTATAACATGTATGATAAGTACAGGAAAGCAGCTTCAATGTGTGATGTTAGTAATTGTAAATAATTTGGTTAACGATGAAGTATCTGTCTTTTTTTCGGAGTTTTTGCTTGCATCAAACTACTATATGCAACGATAAGGTTTATATTTTGTTCTCATCAGACTATCCCAAAAGTTACTTTAGGATGGAGCCTACTACAAGAGAAAAGAATATGCTAGGGACTTTTTTTCTGGATAAAACATCGGGAGATTGTCCTACTAATTGTTTCTGGTATTATAAGTATTCTTCAGAGCAAAGTATCATCAACGTAAAGCTGGATACCTTAAAGAATGTGATAACCTCCGAATGGGTGGCAACACAACCAGATACTACGCTCATAAAGCTTTTTAGAGGTAAGAATATTTACGTTATTCCGAAGGATAGCCTTAAGAATAGCAGAGGTAAGGCGTATTTAACTACCTATAAGCCTTGTGAGAAAATATAGGCAATTTAAGTTAGGACGAGGTTTTACTTTGTTCTAACTTATTTATCTAGGTTAGGAGCCTGACGGTTGGTGGATGTACTGTAGATAGTAACGTAGAAGCTATTATAATAAACTTATGAAAGGGATAGCTTTTTTTCTAATTTTTATCTTGGCAGCAGCGTGTGTTAAGGCGCAGAAGGATACGATCTATTTTATTTTTAATGGTAGCGTGAAGAATTCGTGTAAGGTAATGTCTGATTCGCTCACCTATAAGTTAAGATCAGATTCAACATGGTTTAACATAGAAATTAGTACCCCATTTTCACTTACTCACGAGTTAGCCCATGTGGGGAAGTACGATAAGTGGATATATTTGTCAAGACAGGATCTGTTTTTATTGAGGAAAAGGTATAATTTATCATACTTAACCTCATTGACAGGAAGGCAGTTTATCGATCGATTCGGATATCTTCAGTATGGTCATGTTTACTACCTAATCCCGTTGCTTGACAAGGATGATAGGGGGTATAAAGCTTATGAGTTTACCTTTGAAAGCAACTTTTTAAATGTGGAGTAGGGTAGTTGTGCCTGGTTTTTTGCATAAATAAGGGGGAGGTAAGTATGCTCATCAGGATCGTTAAAGTCCCAAATGTTTTTGGTGATATCAAGGATTTTCATAAAACCTTTAGAGGAAGGTTTGATGCATGGAAAAATTCAGATGGGAATTTCGACTATAAAACAATGTACACCATGTTAGCTTGGCGAGGCCTAATGAACACCCCGCAAGGGGCAGCGATGAAGAAAGATCCAAAGTTTATGTCAGCATTTAACCAAGCATTTATAGATGCAAAAGATGAAACCAAAAATTGTCCCCAATAGAAGTCGTTTAATAGGCATATTAGTCTTTCTTTTTAGTCTAAATGCTATGGCTCAAGAGATGGAGCCTGTTTACTTGATTTTTGACAGCCAATCCAAGACTCAAACCTTGGACAACTTGTATGAAAAAAAAGAGTTGCGTTGTATTTACTTTACATTTAAGTCAGATAAACTCAATACCTCTTTTGATTTCGTATTTGACAACTTTAAACTGGTTGACTGGATTAAGCAGAAGGGGGATACCTCTTTTTATGCAGGTAAAGATTTATTTGAGGGCAAAAGGTGCTACGATGGAGCGTGGTTCCAGAAGTCTTTTAGGGAAGAAGCTCATTTTATGATGAACGAGAGTATTATTCTTTACCTCGTTGATATTAGAGATGAAAAGGATGGTAAGTTCCGAGTATATAAGGTGGCATATTTACCTCCTGATGTAATGTAATAATTCAGAATGCAGGCAGCCTGTTGTACGAAAGCTGCCTGCATTTTGGCGAAGCTGCAGGGAAAGACGAATACCTCGATATACGACCCTAGCACGGTGGTGGGGAAGCTGCTTAAGGACTACTGGGGGCGAAATGGTTTTGACTGCAAATTCATTGTGTCTGATACTGTTTCTCCTAATCGTAAAGCATGGGCTCGTTATGAAGAAGGTTCTAATAAAGCTACAATAATAATTTCTAAAGATTATATGAATAATGCGACAACTCTTCAAATGGCCAATACTATAATTCATGAAGCCATTCATGCATATATTTTTGCTGAATTGGTACTTTTAGATCCGCTTAGCTACCCTTTAAAAAATAATAAAGGGGTATATCTGTCTCTAGATTTAGATTTTGCCTCTAACTGGGATTTATTCTGTGGAACTAATCAGCATGAATATATGGCAAAGTATTCTAATACTATGGAAATAGGTTTAAAAGAGTTTATTTCACGAAATGATCTAGGTCAGACGTTTACAGATGAGGAATTAAGGTATATGTCTTGGTCTGGTTTGACAGGAACAGATGCATATGTAAAAAATGCAAAAAATGATCCGACTTTTTCGACGAAAGTTCACGAAGTTTTAAATAAAATGATTGTAGTAAGCAAAGAATGTAATTGAAATGAAGAAGATAATATTACTATTGTTCGCTAGCTTTATGGTTCATACGCTGTTTGCACAGCGGGATACGGTCATTTTTTTGTATAAATGTCATATGTATGCCCCGTTAGATGTGTCAACCAATAAGGGAGTAACTAAGGTTGTAAATTGCAATAATGGGGATGTGCTGTTTAGAATAGCAGGAACAAATATGGTGTCGCATACCCTAATGTATTCAAATATTCTTAGTGAGAAGATGTTTGTCTCTCCCAAACAGTTACAGGCATATAAACGTGTATATAATCTAGACTATCTGAGTACACTTGACGATAAGGGGTTTATAGATACTCTGGGTTTGATTGGAGTCGAAAACGATAGAAAGCACGTTGCTGTTTTTTTAGTGCCATTATTAGATATGGGAGCATACAGAGGGCCTGCATATGAAATCTTATTTGTTAGTGAATTTTTGGAACGAGGACAGTGAGGAATATGATAGTAGGGATTGTAAGTAATACTTTTATATAATGAAAATAGGTGTTTTACTATTAAGTCTTTTCTTGTGTCAAGATATTACATGTAATGATAGCATTTATATCCTATTCACAACCGATTATCCTAAAAGTTACTTTAAAATGAATAAAACGCCAACGGGACGTAATATAATGGGAATATTTACTCTAGATAAAGCCGCTGGAGATGGGTGTCCTTTTAACACATTCTGGTTTCCTAAGAATTATCTGGAAAAGATTACCTCGGTAAAAGTGAATATAGACACCTTGCAGGACGTGATAACCTCCGAATGGGTGGCAACACAACCGGATACTACGCTCTTACGACTTTTTAGGGGTAAGAATATTTACGTTATTCCGAAGGATAGCCTTAAGAATAATGTTGGTAATGCGTATCTGGTTACTTATGATCCTTGCGCGGATATCTAGAAGATCTAGATTTGCACTAGAGATTCCGAAATTATAACCTTTTTGGGCAAAAGGGAGAAGGCGCCCGCTTGGACGCGTCTTCTCCTCGTTTTGAGTATAAGTAGAGGTATAAGCGCTAATCCACGAGAGCATTCATGCCGAGATATACGTGCGCATGCAAGGTTTAAGCGGAGGCGTTTCTACGGATGCCGATTTTGCGAGGCTATTTGAGCAGTACAAGACCTATGGCGACCAGCGCGACCAC